>CBHYLO010000007.1:0-22179 GCA_966128675.1 uncultured bacterium
GGCCGCCTGCGCGGCTCGCTCGGCCCGGGCGCGCTTCTCCCGCTCCCAGCGCGCGCGGATGCGCGAGACCTGGTCGTCGGTCAGCAGCGTCAGATGGGAGCGGACCGGGACGTCCATCTTCCGGAGAAGGTCGATGACCTCCTCCGTGGTGATCCCGAACTCGCCCGCCATGTCGTGCACACGAAGCTTGCTCAAACAATCCTCCTGATCCGCTCCCACCGGAGCACCGGCCGCACCCTGCGACCGGTCATCCGCCGGAGCGCGCCCCGCGAGGCGCGCCATCCGCGCCGCCCCCCGACGGGGACGGGCCGAGCATTCGTTGTATGCCTCGGGCGAGGTTGGGGTCCGTCACGCCGACCACCGCCGTCGCCTCACGTCCCACCGCGTGCCCCAACTCCATCGCGCCCGGCCCCTCGACGACCGGGATCCCCCGGGCGCGCAGGAGCGGCCGCACCTTCTCCTGGCTGTGGGGCGAGGCGTCCGGCGCGACCACCGCGAGGACCAGCGTCCCCTTCAGTGCCGCCTCGCGCACCCGATCCACTCCGACCACCGCCCCTCGCCCCCGGACTCCGAGACCGAGAAGGCGCAGCAGCCGGTCCTGCATCGGCGTCTCCATCGTAGACCGCGTCGGGGGCTCCGCGCCAGCGCGGCACGACGCCCCCGACCCCGGATCAGCCGTCCTGCGGCTCCTCGGCGGCTCCCTCGGACTCGTCCTCCGTGGTGAGCTCGTCGATCATCTGGATCAGGCGGTCCGCCTCGGCCGGGGCGATGCCCGGCAGCTTGAGGAAGTCGTCCCGCTCCAGATCGAGGATGTCGTTCAGCGTGCGGTAGCCGCCCGCTTCCAGCACCGCGACGACCGCCGGATCGATCCCGGCGATGTCGCCCAGCGGCAGGTCCTCCACCTCGTCCTCGCCGCCAGCGGCGAACAGCTGCTGCTCGCCGCCCTTCTCCAGCCACTCGCGGCTCGAGTAGAGGTCGATCTTCCAGCCCGTGAGCTCCGACGCCAGGCGCACGTTCTGGCCGTTGCGGCCGATCGCCAGCGAGAGCTGGTCCTCGTCCACGATCGCCTGGATGGTGCGCGAGCCGGCGTCGCTGAACACGCGCGCGACCTTCGCGGGCGCGAGCGCCAGCTTGGCGAAGCGCTCCGGGTCGGCCGACCACGGCACGATGTCGATGCGCTCGCCGCCCAGCTCGTTCACCACGGCCTGCACGCGGGCGCCCTTGAGGCCCACGCACGCCCCCACGGGATCGACCGCGTCGTCGCGCGAGAAGACCGCGATCTTGGTGCGGCTGCCGACCTCGCGCGCGGCGGCCCGGATCTCGACGATGCCCTGCTGGATCTCGGGCACCTCGAGCCGGAAGAGCGCCTGCACGAAGAGCGCGTCCGAGCGGCTGAGGATCAGGCGCGGGCCCTTCGGCGTGTCCTCGACGCGCTTGAGCACCGCGCGGATGGTCTCGCCCTGGTGGTAGTGCTCGCGGTGGTTCTGCTCGCGGTAGGGGATGATCGCCTCCGCCTCGCGGAACTTGTTCAGCATCACCACGAGCTTGCCGCGCTCGATCTGCTGCACCTCGCCGGACAGGAGCTCGCCGACCTTGGTCGAGAACTCGTCCTTGATGCGGGTGCGCTCGCCCTCGCGGACGCGCTGCACGATGCGCTGCTTGGCGGCCTGCACGGCGGCGCGGCCGAACTCCGAGAACGGGATCTCGCGCTCCAGCACGTCGCCGACCTGGAACTCGGCGTCCAGGGCGCGCGCCTCGTCGAGCGAGACCTCGCGGGCCGCGTCCTGCGGCTCCTCGACCACCGTGCGCAGGAGGACGACCCGGATCTGGCCCGTGTCGTCGTCGATGTCGACCTCCGCCTGCACCGTCGGGCCGTACTTCTTGGCGAGCGCGGCCAGAATGCCATCCTGCAGCAACCCGTACAGCTCGGTGCGATCGAGCTGCTTCGAGTTCGTCAATTCGCGAATCGCGGCGAGGATCTCAGCCGAAGCGACCATCCAGGACTCCTTTACCGATTCCAGTGGAACGCGAGCCGGGCCTGGCTGACCTCCGCCAGCCGGAGGCGGTGCTCCGCCCCGCGCTCGTCGCGGACGACCGCCACTTCCTCGCCAGACTCGCCTTCGAGAGCGACGATCGTCACCTCCGCCTTCCCAGCGGGCAGCGACGGGGCCGTGACGACCGCCGGCTGCCCTGCGAACTTCCGCCAGTCGGCCGGCCCGCGCAGCGGCCGTTCGATCCCTGGCGACGACACCTCCAGCACATACTGCTCCCCGACCAGCCGCTCCGCCTCGAGCCGCGCCTCGACGGCCCGCGAGACGCGGGCGCAGTCGTCGACCGAGACCCGGGCGCCGTCCCGCCGCTCGATGCGGAGATCGAGCACCGGCCGGCTCCGCGACCCCCGGCGACGGAGGTCGAAGAGCTCGAACCCGAGGGCCTCGAGTTCCGCGGAGACTGCGGTTTCCAGCGCGTCGTGCACGGTCGGGCGGCGGCTAACGGCAACAAAAAATGTGGGGCACCCTCCCCCACATTCAACGGGCCGGTTTCCCGGCCGGAGCGCAATACTAAGGTAGACCGCGGGTTAGGTCGCGTCAAGTTGAACGGCCCCGGCAGCCGGCGCGCTCATGACACGCCTGCCACGACCACGCCGAGCTGCCGCCCCGCATCGCCCGCCCGATGCGAGTACAGCGTGGCGACGTCGCACCGCGTGCAGAGCGACGTCGCGTGCAGGTCGCGCACGCCGAGCGCGCGCGCCTGGTCCGCGAGGACCGCGTGGAGCGAGACGGGCGTCGGACGGTCCACCGCGCGGCCCGTGAGCTGGCCGTACACGTCCGGGCTCACCTCGTAGCAGTCGCCGCAGATCGCGGGTCCGAGGAGCACGCGGAGGTCCGCCGCCGCGAGGCCGCGCGCCGCGAACGCCCGCACCGCGGTGCCCAGGATGCCCGCGACGGTGCCCCGCCACCCCGCGTGGAGCATGGCGACGGCGCCCGACGGGTGCGCGATGTAGACCGGCACGCAGTCGGCTACCGAGACCGCGAGCGCCGTCCCGCGGTCGACGGCCAGGTGCCCGTCCGCGTCGTGGCCGCGCAGCCAGCCGGTCCACCCCGCGACGTGCTCGATGACGTGCGCGCCGTGCACCTGCCGCGCGGTCGCGAACCGCCCGCCGCCGGCCGGCGCGAGGTGGTGCTGCAGCGCCGACCAGCGGGCCATGACCTCGCCCATCGGCTCGTCGCCGCCGCTGACGAAGCTCCCCGCCGCGCGCGTCGTCACCAGGGCGCGCACGCCCCACCCGGCGAAGAGGTCGTACTCGAGGTAGGGCGCGCCGCCGTCCGCGGGCCGCGCCGCCGCGTCGGCGGCGCCGCCCCCCCGCTCCGCCCGCACCGTGCCGCCCGCGCTCACGACGTCCGGCGGTCCCCGACGCGCTCGATCTTCGCGCCGAGCGCGTTCAGGCGCTCGTCGATGCGCTCGTAGCCGCGCTCGATCTGGCCGACGTTGTTGATGACGCTCGTGCCATCCGCGCACAGCGCGGCGAGCAGCATCGCCATGCCGGCGCGGATGTCGGGGCTCTCCAGGGTGGTGCCGCGGAGGCGGCTGGGGCCCGAGACGATGGCGCGGTGCGGGTCGCAGAGCACGATGCGCGCGCCCATCCCGATCAGCTTGTCCACGAAGAACATCCGCGACTCGAACATCTTCTCGTGCATCATCACCATGCCGTGGCACTGCGTGGCGGTGACGATGGCGATCGACATGACGTCGGCCGGGAACGCGGGCCACGGCTGGTCGCTGATGGTCGGCACGTGGCCGCCGAGGTCCGACTGCACGAGCAGCGACTGGTCCCCTGGCACGATCAGGTCCTCGCCCTCGATGCGGCAGTCGACGCCGAGCCGCTCGAAGCCCATGAGCGTGGAGCGCAGGTGCTCGACGCCCGCGCGCTCGATGCGGATCTCGGACCTGGTGACCGCGGCGAGCCCGATGAACGACCCGACCTCGATGTGATCGGGGCCGATGCGGTGCGTCGCGCTGCCGAGCTTCGCGCCGCCGTGGATGGTCAGCTGGTTGGTGCCGATCCCCTCGATGCGGCCGCCCAGCGCGACGAGGAAGTGCGCCAGGTCCTGCACGTGCGGCTCGCTGGCGGCGTTGCGCAGCACGGTCGTGCCCTGGGCCAGCACGGCCGCCATCATCGCGTTCTCGGTGCCGGTGACGCTCGGCTCGTCGAGGAAGACGTCGGCGCCGCGCAGCCCCTTGGGCGCCGACATGTCGATGACGTCCGTGAGGTCGTAGCGCGCGCCCAGCTGCTCCAGCGCCAGGAAGTGCGTGTCGAGGCGACGGCGGCCGATGACGTCCCCGCCCGGCGGCGGCAGCGTCACGCGCCCGCACCGGCCGAGCAGCGGGCCCGCGAGCAGGATCGAGCCGCGGATCTTCTTGGACAGCTCGCGATCGAGCTCCCCGGGCGTGACCGTCTTCGCGTGGATGTGCAGCGTGTTCCGCTCCTGCCACGAGATCGCGACGCCGAGCGAGCGCACCAGCTCCACGAGCGTCTCGATGTCGCGGATGCGCGGCACGTTCTCCAGCGTCACCGGGTGCTCGGTGCAGAGCGCCGCGGCGACGATGGGCAGCGCGGCGTTCTTGTTGCCCGACGGCCGGATGGAGCCGGAGAGGCGGTTGCCGCCCTCGACGATGAACTGGACGGCCTGCGAGTTCGCGGCGGACATTGCGAGCGGGGAGCGAGGACGGGACGGAAGCGACGCGGAGCGGGCCGCCTGCAACAAGACGCGCGCCAGACGCGCGTCCGGACGCGCGCGGCGGGATCGCGCGTTCCTTGACGCGGCCCGACGCGCCCGGTACGATAGCCGCCCAACGCCTCGCGCCAAAGGGATGCAACTGCTCGTCGCCGTCATCAATCAGGAGTCGCGGATCGACGGGGTGCTCGCGGGGTTCGTGGAGCTGGGGATCACGGGCGCGACGATCCTCGAGAGCCGCGGGATGGGGCGGATGCTCCGGCGCGAGCTGCCCCTATTCGCCGGGCTGGAGAGCCTCGGCCAGACCACGCGTGCGCACAACCAGACCATCCTCTGCGTGCTCGACGACGCCAAGGCCGACGCCGCGATCCGGATGATCCAGGACGTCTGCGGCGACCTCGCGTCGCCGGGCGCGGGCATCGTCTTCACAGTGCCGGTCGGCCGCGTCGTCGGCCTGGCGCCCGAGCTGGAGCGCTAGCGTGGCCTTCGCCGCGCCCGGCGCCGTGCTGGCCCCGCGCTTGCACCGGCCTCGGCCAATGTCACGCCCGCCGGTCGCACGTCCGCGGGCGCGCCGCCACCGGGTGCCGTCCGCCCCCTCGCCTCCTCCCTTCCGATGCTGACCGCGTCCACGGCGCTCACCCGCGCCGGCGTGTGGCTCATCGCCCAGCTTCCTGCCACGGGCGACACGCTGATCATGAAGCAGGCGCCGATCGACCCCGGCTGGTTCGAGCGGACGACCGGCATCCTCGACGCCCTGCTCACGATCTCGTTCATCGCGCTCGCGGCCGCGGTGATCCCCGCCGCCTGGAACTTCCGGAAGAGCTACAAGAAGATCAGCGACCTGCTGGACCGCGTGTACGCCGACGTGAACCCGATCGCGCACCACGCCAGCCGCATCGCCGAGAACGTGGACTACGTCTCGACGGCGATCCGCGCCGACGTGCAGCGGGCCAGCGCCCTGGTGACGGACGCCGAGCGGCGGCTGCAGAAGGCGGTGGCGCGCGCCGAGACGCGGGCCCGCGAGCTGGAGGCGCTGATCGAGATCGCGCAGGAGGAGGCGGAGGAGACCTTCGTCACGGCGGCGGCGACGGTGCGAGGCGTGCGTGCGAGCGTGGCGTCGCTCGGCGCCGATCTCGGCGAGGCGATCGTGCCGCCGCGGCCGCCGCGCCGCCCGGCGGTGGCCGACGCGCCGCTGCTGGCGACGGGCGACGCGCTGGACGAGCTGGCGCTGGTGGAGGCGCGGCCGCTCGAGCAGGACCTGCTGGACGCCGGGCTGGACGACGGCCTGGACGACCTCCCGTACGACGAAGACGACTTCGAAGAGGACCTGACCGATGCCGAAGACGATTCCCGCGTCACCGCGCGGGAGCAGCCGCGGGTCCGCCCGCGCCGCGGACCCCGCACTCGAGGATGAGACGATGGACGAGGATCGCGAAGGCGTCGACCTGCTGATCGCCGCCCTGCTCGGCGCCGCCGTCGGCGCGGGCGTGGGCCTGCTGGCGTCGCGCGTGCTCGCGCCCGAGGAGCCGGCGATGGTGCGCGGCGCCCGTCGCGTGCACAAGACGGCCACGCGCGCGTTCCGCGACGTGCCGAGCGTCAGCGACGCGTCGTCGGCCGTGAGCGGCTTCGTGTCCGACGCGCGGCACGCGGTCGAGGAGGCCATCGAGCGCGAGCTGCGGCAGATGCGCCGCGCCATGCGCCGCCGCCGGCGGGAGCTCGGCATCTGACGGACGCGCGCGCCCACCACCGGCTGCCGGTGCGGGTGCTGGGCTGCGCGGCGCTCGCACTGCTCGCGGTGGCGCTGCTGCCCACCGACGCCTGGGCGTGGACGCCGGGCACGCACGTGTTCCTCGGCGAGGCGGTGCTGCGGTCGCTGCACCTCGTGCCCGACGGCGTCGCGGAGCTGCTGCGCGCCTTCCCGTACGACTTCCTGTACGGGTCGATCGCGGCCGACACCAGCATGGCGAAGAAGTACGCGCCGGTCGGGCGGCACTGCCACGCGTGGCACGTCGGGCAGGAGATCGCCGACCGCGCGCGCGACGAGCCGCTGCGCGCGTTCGCGCTCGGCTACCAGGCGCACCTGGCCGCCGACGCGGTCGCGCACAACTACTTCGTGCCGCGGCAGCTGGCCATCACGGCCAGCACCGCGGCGCTGGGGCACTCCTACTGGGAGAGTCGCTTCGAGACGCACCTCCCGGTCGGCGCCAGCCGGCGCGCGCGCGAGCTGATCCTGCGCGACCACGCGCGGTCCGACGACCACCTGGACCGCATCCTGAGCCCGACGATCTTCAGCACGCCCACCAACCGCCGGCTGTTCCGCGGCATGGTGCACGTCGCCGACAGCGAGTCGTGGCAGCGCGTGTTCCAGCTCGTGACCGAGAACAGCCGCTGGGACCTGAACGACGCCGAGGTGGGCCGCCACGTCGTGCGGTCGTTCGACTTCATCGTCGACTGGCTGCGGCGCGGCGAGTCCTCCGAGCCGTTCCGCCTGGACCCGTCGGGCGACGACCCGCTGCGGCAGGCCAAGCGCGTGCGCCGCATGGCGCTGCGCACGGGGGGCGAGTACGCCGCGCGCGCCGAGGCGGACCGGCAGTTCGGCCTGCCGACGTCGTCGCTGACCTACGCGGCGTCGCTGCCGAAGCCGCTGTTCACCGCGGCGCTGCGCGAGGCGTAGCGCCGCGGGCGCGGGCCGCTCAGGCGCCCGCGCGCTCCACGAGCAGCTGGTTCACGCGCTTCGGGTCCGCGCTCCCCTTCGACGCCTTCATCACGAGGCCGACGAGGAAGCCCTGCAGCTTGCGGTCGCCGGCGGCGAAGCGCGCCGCCTCGTCCGGATGCGCCGCGAGGACGCCGTCGACCCACGCGATCAGCTGCGCGTCGTCGCTCACCTGCAGCAGCCCCTCGCGCGCGGCCACGACGTCGGGCGCCTCGCCGCTGCGCGCCATCACGGCGAAGACGCGGGCCGCGGCCGACCGGCTGACCGTGCCGTCGCGCACCATGCGCAGGAGCGCGCCCAGGTCGTGCGGCCGGACCGTGCGCGCGAAGTCGGCCAGCGTGCGCCCGCTGTCGTTGAGCGTCGAGAGGACGTCGCGCGTGACCCAGTTCGCCGCCGCCCGGCCGTCCTCGCCGGCGCGCGCGACCGCCTCGAAGTAGTCGGCGAGCGCGGGATCGGCGGAGAGCACCTCGGCGTCCCTGGTCGTGATGCCGAACTCGCTGCACAGGCGCGCGCGGCGCGCGGCGGGGAGCTCCGGCAGCGCGGCCCGCTGCTCCTCGATCCACTCCGCCGTCAGCATCAGCGGCGGCAGGTCGGGATCGGGGAAGTAGCGGTAGTCGTGGCTCCCTTCCTTCGAGCGCGCCGGGCGCACCTCGTTGCGCGCCGCGTCCCAGAGCATCGTCTGCTGCTCGACGCGGCCGCCCGCGTCGACGAGCGCGCACTGCCGCGCGAACTCCACCTCCAGCGCCCGCTCGACGTTGGAGAAGGAGTTCATGTTCTTGATCTCGGTCTTGGTGCCGAGCTTCGTCTCGCCGTGCCGCCGGACGCTGATGTTCGCGTCCACGCGCAGCGAGCCCTCCTCCATGCTGGCGTCGCTCGCGCCGACGTACTGCACGAGCTGCTTGAGCACGCGCAGGTACGCGCCCGCCTCCGCGCTGGAGCGCATGTCCGGCTCGCTCACGATCTCGGCCAGCGGCGTGCCCGCGCGATTGAGGTCGATCGCGCTCACGCCCGGATACCGGTCGTGGACGGACTTGCCGGCGTCGTCCTCCAGGTGCACGCGCGTCACGCCGACGATGATCGGCGAGCCGGCGTCGGTCTCGCCGATGACGACGTGCCCGCCGGTCGCCAGCGGCCGGTCGAACTGCGAGATCTGGTAGCCCTTCGGCATGTCCGGATAGAAGTAGTTCTTCCGGGCGAAGACCGAGACCTGGTGCACCGTGCAGCCCAGCGCGAGCGCGGCGCGCGCGCCCAGCTCCACCGCGCGCGCGTTGAGCACGGGCAGCGCGCCCGGGAGGCCGAGGCACACGGGACAGGTGTTGGCGTTCGGCGCGTCGCCGAAGCTCGTGGCGCAGCTGCAGAACGCCTTGGTCGCGGTGTCGAGCTGCACGTGCACCTCGAGGCCGACGACCATCTCGTAGCGCTCGCGCCAGTCCGCGCGCGGACTCGCAGCCGCGGTCACGCGTGCGCCTCCGCGCCCAGCGACGCCTCCAGGGCGTACGCCGCGCGCAGCATCGTCGCCTCGCCGAAGTGCGGCGCCAGCAGCTGGCCGCCGACCGGCAGCCCGTCCACGCGGCCGATGGGGAGGCTCATCGCGGGGATGCCGGCGAGGTTCGCGGTCGCCGTGAAGATGTCGCTGAGGTACATCTCGTAGGGATCGCTGACGGCGCCGAGCGGGAACGCGGGCGTCGGCGTGGTGGGCGTGAAGAGCAGGTCGACGTGCGCGAACGCGTGCGCGAAGTCGCGGGCGATGAGCGCGCGCACCTCCTGCGCCTTCCGGTAGTAGGCGTCGTAGTAGCCCGCCGACAGCACGTAGGTGCCGAGGAGGATGCGCCGCGTGACCTCGGCGCCGAAGCCGCCCGAGCGCGTGCGCTCGTACGTCCCGCGCAGCCCGTCACCGACGACCCGGCGTCCGTATCTGACGCCATCGAAGCGCGCGAGGTTGCTCGACGCCTCGGCCGGCGCGACGATGTAGTAGACGGCGATCGCGAGGTCGGTGTGCGGCAGCGACACGTCGCGGATCTCGGCGCCCAGCCGGCGCAGGTGCTCCACGACGGCGCGCGTGCGCCCGCCGATGCGCGCGTCGAGCGAGTGCGGGAAGTACTCCTTCGGGAGCCCGATCTTCAGGCCCGCGAGCGGCTGGCCGTCCGTGCCGGCGTCGGCCATCGCGCGATACGACGGCACCTCGTGCCGCGCCGACGTCGCGTCGCGCGGATCGTGGCCGGCGATGACCTGCAGCCCGAGCGCCGCGTCGTCCACCGTGCGGCCGAACACGCCCACCTGGTCGAGCGACGACGCGAACGCGACGAGGCCGTACCGGCTGACGCGCCCGTACGTCGGCTTCACGCCGACCACGCCGCAGAAGGCCGCCGGCTGGCGCACCGACCCGCCCGTCTCGGAGCCGAGCGCGATGCGCACTGTGCCCGCGGCGACGGCGGCGGCGGAGCCGCCGGACGAGCCGCCCGGCACGCGCGCCGGATCGATCGGGTTGCGCGTGGGCCCGTACGCCGAGTGCTCGGTGGACGAGCCCATCGCGAACTCGTCCATGTTAGTCTTACCGACGACGATCGCGCCGGCCGCGCGCAGGCGCGACACCACCGTCGCCTCGAACGGGCTGACGTAGCCGTCGAGGATCATCGAGCCGCAGGTCGTCGGCAGCTCGAGCGTCGCGATGTTGTCCTTCACGACCACCGGCACGCCGGCGAGCGGCATGTCGCCGTCGCCCGCGGCGCGCCGCGCGTCGATCGCCTCGGCCTCGCGCACGGCCGCCGCGTCGTCGCTCCAGACGATCGCGTTCAGCCACGCCGGGCCCGCGTTCACCTCGGCGGCGCGCGCCTGGCTCGCGCGCACGGCATCGACCGCGGTCGTGCGTCCGTCCATCACCGCATCGCGCAGCGCCGCGGCCGAGAGCGCGCCCGCCTCGCTCGGGCTCACGCGTCGCCCTCGTCGTCGGAGGCGTCGCCGGATGCGGCGTCCGCCGCGGTCACGTGCGTCGCGAGCCGCGGCACGAGGAAGAAGCCGTCGCGCGTCTCGGGCGCGAACGCCTCGCGCGGGCGGGCGAGCGCATCGGGCGCCCCGCCGTCGGCGCGCAGCGGCATCCCGCCCGCGCCGACGCCCTCGACGGCCTCCACGACCGACGTGTTCACCCTGGAGAGCACGTCCATGTGCGCGAGGATGCCGTTGAGCTCCGCCACCAGCGCGGGCACGCGCTCGGGCTCGAGGCCGAGGCGCGCCAGCGCCGCGATGTGCCGCACGTCGTGCTCGGATACCGACACGTCAGTCGATCTCGGGTTCGAGTTTCGCCTTGCCGACGACGAGCGTCTTGCGGCCGATCTCCTCGTCGTCGAAGTCGATGCGCACCTTCGCGTCGGGGCCAGTGCCCGCCAGCTCGGCGATCGTGCCGGCGCCGAACTTCTCGTGGCGCACGCGCATCCCCTTCGCCAGCGCGACGCCCTCGCCGACCTCCTGCTCCGGCACGCCGCCCGGCCGCCGCTTCATGCTCGCCGGCATGCTGGTGGGCAGGTTCACGGGCGTGCCGGGCCGGCGGTTCGACGGCTTGTTGTCGATCCAGGAGAAGTCGTCGCCGCCCTCGAAGCCCGTCTGCCCGCCGCGCGCCGCGCGGTCGCCGCCCGACGAGCGCTCGGTGCGCGCGCCCCACGACGAGCTGCCCCACGACCGGTCGCCGCGCTCGCCGCGGCCGCTCCCGCCGCCGCCGCCAAGGCCCGACATGAACGCGCGGCCCGAGCTGCGCGCCTTGAGCGTCAGCTTCTTGTCGAAGAGCGCGGGCGACAGGCCGTCGAGGAAGCCCGACGGCCGCGACGCCATCTTCTCGCCGTTGCGCAGCCGCTGCTCGGCGTGCGTGATGTAGAGCTTCTCCTCGGCGCGCGTGATGCCGACGTAGAAGAGGCGGCGCTCCTCCTCCAGCTGCTTCGGGTCGTCGTAGGCGCGCGCGAGCGGGAAGAGGCCGTCCTCCAGCCCCGTGATGAACACGACCGGGAACTCGAGGCCCTTCGCGTTGTGCATCGTCATCAGCGTGACGGCGTCCGCGTTGGGATCGAGCGCGTCCACGCCGGCGACCAGCGTCGCCTTCTGCAGGAAGTGGTCGAGCGGCGTCAGCCCCACCTCGCCGCCGTCCTCGATCACCGTCTCGGCCGCGCCGTCGATGAGCGAGCGCACGTTCTCGCCGCGCTCCTGCCAGTCCGGCCCCTCGGCCTTCAGGTGGTCGCCGTACTTGATGGCGTCCACCAGCTCGCGCAGCAGCTCGTCGACGCCGACGTTGGGCGCCGCGGCGCGCAGCTTGTCGATGACGTTCACGAACTCCGCCAGCGCCGTGCGGGCGGCCGGGCGGAGCGACTCGCGCACCTCGGCGCTGCGCGCGGCCTCCAGCAGCGGGAGGCCCATCGCGCCCGCGCGCGCCGCGATCTGGTCGACCGACGTGTCGCCGATGCCGCGCTTCGGCACGTTCACCACGCGCCGGAACGCCTCGCCGTCCGCCGGGTTGGCGATCAGCTTGAGGTACGCCATCAGGTCGCGGATCTCGCGCCGGTCGTAGAAGCGCACGGAGCCCACGAGCCGGTACGGATACGCGCGGCGGCGCAGCGCCTCTTCGAGCGAGCGGCTCTGCGCGTTGGTGCGGTAGAGGATCGCGAAGTGGCGCAGCACGCGGTTCTCGCCCGCGCGGCGGGCCGCGATCTCGTCGACCACGAAGTCCGCCTCGTCGCGGTCGTCCAGCGCACCCACGAGCGAGACGCGCTCGCCGGCCGGCCGCGTGGCGCGCAGCGTCTTGCCGCGGCGGCCGGCGTTCTCGGCGATGACGACGTTCGCCAGCTCCAGCACGTTCGGCGTCGAGCGGTAATTCTCCTCCAGCCGCACGACGGCCGCGCCCGGCCACGTCTTCTCGAAGTCGAGGATGTTCTTGATGTCCGCGCCGCGCCAGCCGTAGATGGACTGGTCGTCGTCGCCGACCACCATCACGTTGCCGGTCGGGCCGCCCATCAGCCGCACGAACTCGAACTGCACGTGGTTCGTGTCCTGGTACTCGTCCACCAGCAGGAAGCGGAAGCGGTGCTGGTAGCCCGCGAGCACGTGCGGGTGGCCGCGCAGGATCTCGACGGGGAGCACGAGCAGGTCGTCGAACGTCACCGCGTTCGCCTGCCGCAGCGCGGGCTCCAGGTCGGGATAGACCTTGGCGACCGTCTTCGTGAACGGGTCCATCGCCAGCTCGCCGTACTCCCTGGGCGACACGAGCGCGTTCTTGGCGTCCGAGATGGCCGACAGGATCGACTTCGGCGCGACCTCCTTCGGCTGGATGCCGTGCTTCTCCATCACGCGCTTGACCGTGTTGAGCGCGTCGTCCTCGTCGTAGATGGTGAAGTTCGGCGTGCGCCCCATGAGGTGCGCGTGCGCCCGCAGGAGCCGCGCGCCGATGGCGTGGAAGGTCCCGACCCACATCCCCTTCGGCTCGTAGCCGAGGAGGCGCGCGATGCGCTCGCGCATCTCGCCGGCGGCCTTGTTGGTGAAGGTCACCGCGAGGATCTGCGTCGGGTCGACGCGATGGTGCTCGACCAGGCGCGCGACGCGCGTCGTGAGGACGCGCGTCTTGCCGGAGCCCGCGCCGGCGAGCACGAGCGCGGGCCCTTCGAAGTGGAGGACGGCCTCGCGCTGGGCGGGATTGAGCCCGGCGAGCGGATCGCGGGCGGCCGCGCCCATGGGCGCGGCGAACGTGCTGGGGTGCGACGGCTGCATCACGACAAGATAACGTCGAAGGTCGCGCCACGGTCGCTCGGCACGAGCGCGATGCGGCCGCCGTGGTTCTCCTCGACGATGCGGCGCGCCAGCGAGAGGCCGATGCCCCAGCCGCGCTCCTTCGTGCTGAACCCGGCGTCGAAGATGCGGCGGCGCAGCTTGGGCGGGATGCCCGGCCCGTCGTCGGAGACGCGCAGGCGCACGGTGCCGTCCGCCATCCGCTCGACCATGACGTCGATCTTGCCCCCGCGGCCGGCGAGCGCGTCGACGGCGTTCTTGGTGAGCGCCTCCAGCACCCACTCCAGCAGCACCGCGTCCCCCTGCACCACCACCGGATCGCGCGGCCGGTGGGCGCGCACCGTCACCGCGGCGCTGCGCGTGGGGACGCGGCGCTTGAAGTAGGCGACGATCCGGTCGACGAGCACGGCGACGTCCACGTCGTCGCGCTTCGGCTCGCGGCCGATGCGCTCGAAGCGGTGGGCGACGCGCTCCAGGCGCTCGAGGTCCGCCTTCATGCTGTCGACGGCCGACTTCATCATCGGCTTCGCGTTCCGGCCCTGCTCGGCGACCTCGTCGTCCAGGAGGTCGATCCAGCCGCTGAGGCTCGACAGCGGCGTCCCCAGCTGGTGCGCGCTCTCGCGCGCCATGCCCGCCCAGACGTGCTCGCGCTCCGCGCGCCCGCGCACCACCAGCGCGTACACGCCGGCCAGCAGCAGCGCGCCCAGGATGCCCGCCTGCAGCAGCGGGATCACGCGCAGCCCCTCGACCAGGTCGCTGTAGCCGAAGTACACGACCGTGCCCGTCTCCGCGTCGCGGACGGGCGTGTTCTGCCGCGCGAGCTCCGTGATGTACGCCGGGATGCGCGGGTCGCTGTAGTCGCTCCCCCAGGGCAGGTTCATCCCGCCCATCGGCTGCCCCTCGGCGTTCAGCTGCACCATCGGCACGCCCGACTGCTGCAGCTGGAAGATCACGTCCTGCAGCGCCGCCGCGGCCACCGCCGGGTTCGAGTCCGCCTGCGCCCGGAAGACGCGCTGCAGGATGATCGTCTGCCGCCGCTCCGCGTCGCGGATGCGGGTCAGCACGCGCTGCGTGTACACGACGTTCCACGCCACGAGCAGCACGATCCCGACGACCACGAGGACGACGGGCGCGCGGCGGCGCATCGTGAACTGCGAGCGCCAGGACCCGACGGCGCGCGGGCTCAGCTCAGCGCACCGCGGCCGCGGCGCCCGGACGCAGGACGTCCGTGCCCGCGTACGCGTGCAGCACCGGCGGCAGCGCGACGGAGCCGTCGGCCTGCTGATAGTGCTCCAGGATGGCCGCGATCACGCGCGGGAACGCGAGGCCCGAGCCGTTGAGCGTGTGCACGAAGCGCGGCTTGTCCTTGGGCGCCGGGCGGTAGCGGATGTTCGCGCGCCGCGCCTGGAAGTCCGTGAACACGCTGCAGCTCGACACCTCGAGCCACTTGTCGACGCCGGGCGCGTAGACCTCGAGGTCGTACGTCTTGGCGCTCGAGAAGCCCGTGTCGCCCGCGGCCAGCAGCTTCACGCGGTACGGGAGGCCGAGGCGCTGCAGCATCGTCTCCGCGTGCCCGGTCAGCAGCTCCAGCTGCGCGCTCGAGTCCTCGGCCGTGCTGTAGCGCACCAGCTCGACCTTGTCGAACTGGTGCACGCGCTGGATGCCGCGCGTGTCCTTGCCCGCCGATCCCGCCTCGCGGCGGAAGCACGGCGTGTACGCGGTGAAGCCCATCGGCAGCTGCGCCGCCTCGAGCACCTCGTCGCGGTACAGGTTCGTGACCGGCACCTCGGCCGTCGGGATCAGGAACAGGTCGTCGTCCTTGATCGCGTAGGCGTCGTCCTCGAACTTCGGCAGCTGGCCCGTGCCGGTCATCGACGCGCGGTTCACGATCGCCGGCGCCCAGACCTCCTCGTAGCCGTGCTCCGACGTGTGCACGTCGAGGAACCAGTTCATGAGCGCGCGCACGAGCCGCGCGCCCGCGCCGCGGTAGACGACGAAGCCCGAGCCGCTGACCTTCGCGCCGCGCTCGAGGTCGAACAGCCCGAGCGCCGCGCCGACGTCCCAGTGCGGCTGCACGCCGTCGGGCGCGCGCGGCGTGCCCCACTCGCGCACGACGACGTTCGCGTCCTCGCCGCCCTCGGGGACGTCGGGCAGCGGGACGTTCGGGACCTCCATCAGGATCGCGCGCAGCTCGTCGTCGGCCGCGTTGGCGCGCGCCTCCAGCGCCGCGATCGACTCGCCCAGCGTGCGCCCCTGCGCGATCAGGTCGTCCGCGCTCTCGCCCGCCTTCTTGCGGCGCGCCACCTCGGCGCTGCTCGCGTTGCGCGCGGCCTTCTGCTCCTCGACCTGCTGGATGAGCGCGCGGCGCTCCTGCTCCAGCGTGGCCAGGCGGTCCAGCTGCGGGGCGAGCGCGTCGAGCGCCCCGCGGCGACGCATCGCGTCGCGCAGCAGGTCGGGCTGCTCGCGCACCAGCTTCAGGTCGTGCATGCTCAGTCGTCCGGGAGGCCGGCCTTGAGGGAGCGGAACCCGCAGTTCGGGTTGGTCCGCACGCGGAGATGCGCCGCGCCGGTGGCGCGCGACACGCTGTCGACGACCAGCTTCGCGTGCATCGGCGCCGTGGTGCCGCAGTAGATGCCCTGCTGCGAGACGCCCTGGCTCTCGATCGCGATCACCTGGCCGACGGCCGCGACCTGCAGCGTGTCGAAGCGGTAGCCGCTCTTGGGCGCGATCTCGAGGGCGTCGAAGCTGCCGGCGACGACCTGGAAGCCCGTGCGCGGCGAGCCGCCCGGCGGCGACGCCACCAGCGAGGCCGGATAGAGCAGCACGCGCCCCTGGGCGTCCGTGTCGACGACGAGGTCGAAGTTGGGCACCACGCCGCCGCGCAGCGTCGGGCGCACCACCGAGCGGCCGAAGAGGTCGAGCCCGGACGGCAGCAGCGGCTGCGCGCCGCTGAAGGGGAAGACGGCGATCGTGTCGAGCGTCGTCTCCAGCGAGGCGCGGATCGCGAACGGGTCCTCGCCGCTGCAGGCGGCCGTGACGGCCGCGGCGCCCGCGAGGGCCAGCGTCGCGAGCAGGCGGGCCGGCGCGGCGGCGGGATGGGGCGCGGAACGGCGCGCGTCGGGCGAGGGCATGAGGGGCGTGTGAAGCGGGAAGTCGCAGTGACCGCGAACGATACCCGGCCGCCGGGGCGGTTTCAACGGACGTGGCCGGGTGCCTCGCTCCTACTCCGCAGCCCCACGCCCGATCCGTGGCCCCGCGTCGCTTGACGCCCCTCCGACGTTGCTGTTTCGTTCGCTCCTTCCCGCGCCCGGCCGCACGCCGTGCGGCGCCGCGCCCCCCTTCACCGCCACCCGATGCCGACGCTCCGCGACCTGATCGAGACCCTCCAGGCGCGCGCCGACGTCGCGGGCGCCGTCGTGCTCGGGCGCGACGGCCTGCTGGTGGACGCGGGCGGCCTGGACGCCGCCGAGGCCGAGCACCTGGCCGCGGTCGCGCCCGGGATCGCGAGCGCGGGCGACGCGATGGGCGCGGCCGCGAGCGACGGCCCGCTGTCGACCGCCGTGCTGGAGTTCGCGCACGGCCTCGCCGTGGTCTCGGTGCTGTCGCCCGACGTGCTGCTGGTCGTGCGCCTGGCGAAGGACGCCGAGCCGGGCGCGCTGGTCTACGAGCTCCGCCGCCATCGCGCGCAGCTGGCCGCGCTGGTCTGAGCGTGCGTTCCCTCTCTCCCGTGATGACCGAAACTCCCCCCGGCCGCACCGCGACGCGCCACGTGCTCGTCGCCGACGACGAGCCGCACATCGGGCGCATCATCAAGATGAAGCTCGAGCAGGGGCCGTTCCGGGTCTCGCTCGCGCACGACGGCCGCGAGGCGCTGGACCTGCTGGAGCGCGAGGGCGACGTCGATCTCGTGCTGCTCGACCTGATGATGCCGAACGTCAGCGGGCTGGACGTGCTGGCGCAGCTGCGCGCGAACGAGCGGTTCCGCGACCTGCCGTGCATCATCCTCACCGCCGCCGGCCAGGAGCAGCAGTACCGCGAGGCGATGGCCCTCGGCGCGACGGACTTCATGACCAAGCCGTTCAGCCCGAAGAAGCTGTACGCGCGCACCGCCGAGCTGGCGGGCGTGACGGACGTCGACGACGCGGAGACCACGTGAGCGCAGCCGATCCGACCGCCGGCGCGTGGGCCGTGGTCCTCGCCGGCGGCGTGGGCTCGCGCTTCTGGCCGCTCAGCACCCCGACGCGCCCCAAGCAGCTCCTCCCGCTGGTGGACGGCGAGCCGCTGCTCGCGAACACGCTGGCGCGCCTGGCCCCGCTCGTGCCGGCCGCGCGCACGCTGGTGCTGACGAACGCCTCGCTGGTGGCGCCCATCCGCGCGCTGGCGCCCGAGCTGCCGGCGGAGAACGTGATCGCCGAGCCCGCGCCCGCGGGCACCGCGGCGGCGCTGGCGTGGGCCGCGCGCACGGTCGCGCGCCGCGGCGGCGCGGACGCGCTGATGCTCTGCGTGCACGCCGACTGGGCGTTCGGGGACGCCGCCGGCTTCCGCGCCTCGCTGCGCGACGCGGCGCGCGCGGCCGCCGCGCATCGCAGCCTGGTGACCGTCGGCATCGTGCCGACGCGCGACGACCCGGGCTTCGGCTACATCCAGCCCGACGCCGAGATCGAGCCCGGTGTCCATCGCGTCGCGCGCTTCGTGGAGAAGCCGACGCGCGAGCGCGCCGCGCGCATGCGCGCCGAGGGCTACCTGTGGAACTCGGGGATCTTCGTGTGGCGCGCGGGCGACTTCCTCGAGGAGGTCGACGCGCGCTGCCCCGAGGTCGCGCCGGCGCTGCGCGCGGTGGCCGACGCCAGCGACGACGACGCCGCGATCCGCGCCTTCTTCGCCGACGTCACGCCGGTCGCGGTGGACGTCGGCGTGATGGAGCGCAGCCCGCGCGTGCTGGTGCTGCCGGGCGACTTCGGGTGGGACGACGTCGGCACGTGGGGCGCGCTGGGCCGCGTGCGCGCGCGCGACGGCGCGGAGAACGCCACCAGCGGCGCGGTGCACCTGCTGGACGCGCACCGCAACGTCGTCCACGCGGACGGGAACGCCGTCGTCCTCTACGGGGTAGACGACCTGGTGGTGGTGGCGGGGCGCGGGCTGACGCTCGTGACCACGGTCGACCGCTCCAGCGACCTCAAGACCCTCCTCGACTCGCTCCCGCGCGAGCTCAAGCCCGGCGGTTGAGCCGATGTCTCCCCTGCACCTCTACGACGACGCGCGCGCGCGCACCTTCGAGCCGTTCGCGCTCACCCGTCCGGCGGGCGAGCTGCGCGCGGGCGCGCTGCTCGTGCGCCAGCGATGGGAGCAGGCGCTCGCGCTGACGGCCGGCGGCTTCGTCGGCGCGCCGCACCTGGCGAGCTTCGAGGAGCTCGACGCGCCGGGCGCCAGCACCGACGTGCTGCCCGCGCGTGCCGTCGTCGCCAACGCGCGCTTCGCGCCGGCGCTGGCCGCCGCGGACCCCGATGCCGACGTCTGGACGTGCGACGGGCGCGTCGCGGCGGTGCGCCTGCGCGAGGCGCTGCCGGTCGAGCGGCTGGCCGACGGGACGCTGCCGCTCGAGGCGCTGGCGGGCGCGCAGGTACGCAGCGCGCCGATCCGCGGCTGGTGGATGCAGGAGGTTTGGGACTACGTCGCGCAGCTGACCGCGATGCTGGCCGACGACCTGCCGGTGCTCGGCCAGACGCTGCAGCCGATGTACCACGGCGCGACCGTCATCGGCGCGCACCCGGTGTTCGTGGAGGCCGGCGCGCACGTCGAGCCGTACGTCGTGCTGGACGCGTCGGCCGGCCCGATCGTGATCCGGCGCGAGGCGACCGTGCAGGCGTTCACGCGCGTCGTCGGCCCGTGCTACGTCGGCCAGGCGTCGCTCGTCACCGCGGACAAGATCGCCGCGTGCTCCATCGGCGAGGTCGCGCGCGTGCACGGCGAGATCAGCACCAGCATCGTGCTGGGGCACTCGAACAAGGCGCACGACGGCTTCGTCGGGCACTCGTACCTGGGCCGCTGGGTGAACCTCGGTGCCGGCACGACCACCAGCAACCTGAAGAACACCTACGGCACCGTGACGCTGTGGACGCCCGCGGGCGTGCGCGACACGGGCCAGCAGTTCCTCGGCACGCTGTTCGGCGACCACGCGAAGACGGGGATCGGGCTCCAGCTCACGACCGGCACCGTGCTCGGCCCCGGCGCCAACGTCTACGACCGGATGCCGCCGAAGGCCGTCGCGCCGTTCTCGTGGGGCAGCTGCGCGCCGTACGACACGTACGACGTCGACAAGTTCGTCGACGTCGCGGCGCGCGCGATGGCGCGCCGCCAGGTGACGCTGGGCGCGCGCGGCGCGGCGCTGCTGCGTGCCGCGCACGCGCGCGGCACGGGGCGCTGAGCGTGCAGCTCTGGGTGCTCGGCAGCGGGAGCCGCGGCAACGCCGTGCTCCTGGAGAGCGACGGCCGCCGCCTGCTGGTGGACGCCGGCTTCGGCGTGCGCGAGCTGCAGACGCGGCTCGGGCGCATCGGCGTCGCACCCCAGTCGATCGCCGCCTGCGTCGTCACGCACGAGCACACCGACCACGTGAAGGGCGCGGCGCAGGCGGCGGCGAAGTGGGGCTGGGCGCTGCACGCGAGCGAGGGCACCATCGCCGCGCACCCGCCGCTCGCCGCGGCGGGGACGGCGGCGTTCCGGGCGGGTGACACGCTCGCGGTGCCCGGCTTCGCGGTCGAGACCGTGCGCACGCCGCACGACGCGCGCGAGAGCGTGGCGCTGGTGGCGACCGGCACGGCGTGCGGCACGCGCGCCGGCATCTGCTACGACCTGGGGCACGCGTCGGACGCCGTGCGCACCGCGATGCGCGGCGTCGACCTGCTGGTGCTGGAGTCGAACCACGACGCCGACATGCTGCGCGCGGGCCCGTACCCGCCGTCGGTCTGCGCCCGCATCGCGGGGCGCCACGGGCACCTGAGCAACGCGGCCGCCGGCGCGCTGGCGCGGCAGCTCGCGTCGACGACGCTGCGGCACGTCGTGCTCGCGCACCTGAGCGAGAACTGCAACCTGCCGCAGACCGCGGCGACGGCCGTGCGCGAGGCGCTCGCGACGACGCGCTTCCGCGGCGCCATCACCCCCGCCGCGCAGGACGCCGTCGTCGGACCGTTCGTCGCCAGCGCGGGGCGCGCCCGCGTGCGCGCCGAGCAGCTCTCGCTCGCCTTCTGACATGGAAAACTACCGTCGCCTGATCGAGAACAACCGGCGCTGGGTGGCCGAGCTGACGGCCGCCGATCCCGGCTACTTCTCGAACCTCGCGATCAAGCAGGAGCCGCAGTTCCTGTTCATCGGCTGCTCGGACAGCCGCGTGCCCGCGGAGCTGCTGACGGGCACCCAGCCGGGCGAGCTGTTCGTGCACCGCAACGTCGCGAACCTGGTGCTGCCGTCCGACCTGAACGCGATGTCGGTGCTGCAGTACGCGATCGAGGCGCTGCGCGTGGAGCACGTCATCGTCACGGGGCACTTCGAGTGCGGCGGCGTGCGCGCGGCGCTGGGCGACACGACGAATGGCCTCGTCGACCACTGGCTGAGCCACGTGCGCAACGTCGTGCGCTGGAACCAGCGCGAGCTGGAGACGATCACCGACGAGCGCGCGCGCTTCGACCGCGTCGTCGAGCTGAACGTGCTGGAGCAGATCTACCACCTCTCCGAGACGCCCGTGGTGCAGAAGGCGTGGCGGAAGGGGCGCCGGCCGATGCTGCACGGCCTCGTGTACGACATCCGCGAGGGCTACCTGCGCGAGCTCGTCACGGGGATCGACTCGGAGGAGGCGGCGGAGCGGCTCACGAGCCGGCGCGCGCAGACGGTCTCCGCCGGCTGAGCCGGCCGCGCGCTGCGGCGTGCGTCGCGCCCCACGCGGGCATCCGGCTTGCGGGACCGCAATCCGCCCCCGGGCACCGCAGGCCGGGGGTGCCTGACCAGGAGCCGCTCTCCGCGCCGCCCGCGTGCGACGCCGCGCGCGAGGGTCCGAGCGGCCGAGCGACTCGTCCCATCCGCCGCGATCGCCGAACGTCGGCCTCTCGCGCTCGTCGGATCGCGGCCCACCGCACGGGTACGCTGGAGGGACACCGCACATGCGCTCGTCGCATCCTCGCAGCCTGCACGTCTGCACCGCCCTGCTGCTCCTGCTCGCCGCCATGCCGGCGCACGCGCAGCTGATCGACACGGGCACGCCGCCCACGGTGCCGAACTGGCCGATCTTCGCGTTCGGCCGCGCCAGCGACGTGTCGTACGCGTCGCTGGGGCAGAGCTTCACCGTCCCCACGGGCAGCGCGCTCACGAGCCTGACCGAGTTCGACTTCTGGCTGCGCGACAACACGATCACCGGCACGACGCCGTACTACGCGTACGTCTTCGGGTGGGACCCGGCGACGCGGATGACCGGCGGCAGCTACCTGTTCCGCAGCACCGCGCAGAGCTACACCGGCGCCGCGACGCCCACCGAGTTCAGCTTCGTCACCGGCGGGCTCAATCTCACCGCGGGGCAGACGTACCTCGCGGTGCTGAGCAGCGTCGAGCTCCCCGACGCGCCGGTGAGCCTGCGGCCGGGCGTCACGCAGACGACCTCGTGGCCGAACGACACGTACGCCGGCGGCTCGTCGTTCGTGCGCAACGGGCCCGCGGGACTCACGACGCTGACGGGCGGCCCGTGGAGCCTCGCCGGCGGCACGGGGACGGACCTCGCATTCCGCGCGACGTTCGCCGCGCCGGGCGGCGGGCCCACGTCGACGGTCCCCGAGCCGTCGTCCGTCGCGCTGGCGGCGACAGGGCTCGTCGGCATCGCGGCGCTCGCGCGGCGCCCCCGCACGCGCTGCAAGTTCTGCGTACGAACGCCGACGGGGGGGCCGCCTCAGCCGCGGCCCCCGCGGGCCAACACGCCTCGCACCGGCGCGG
>CBHYLO010000008.1:0-22096 GCA_966128675.1 uncultured bacterium
GGATGCGGGCGCCGATGCCGGGCGGCGCGCTGCAGGAGATCCTGCGCGCGCGCTCGGAGGTCGCCCGGCTCGCCGGGGACGCCGCGGCGCTGGTGGAGGAGCGCCGCGCGCTGCTCGCCCGGCTGAACGCTTCGCTCGACCGTCCGTCGGCGACGCCGGTGGACGCGCCCGCGGTGCCGGCGCGCATCGTCCGCGCCGCCGTCGCCGCCTCCGCGCGCGAGGTCCGGTTCACCTCCGCCGCGCTCGGCGCGCGCGCGGCCGGGTCGCCGCTCCCCTCCGTCGAGGCGCTGCAGGCGCTCGCCGCGGAGCGGAGCCCGACGGTCCGCACGCACGAGGCGCGCATCGCCGCGCAGCGCGCGCGCGTCGAGCTCGCGCGGCGCGAGCGGCGCCCGGACGTCGACGTCGCGCTGCAGTACGGCGTGCGGCCGCGACATCCGGACATGATCACCGCGACGGTGTCCGTCCCCATCCCCGTGCAGCGGCGGCGCGTGCAGGACGAGGTGGTGGCCGGCACGCGGGCCGACCTGGCCGCGCTCGAGGCCGAGCATCACCAGGAGCTGGCGGAGCACGGGGCGGAGATCGCGCGGCTCCACGCGGAGGCCGAGCGCGCGCGGACGCAGCTCGCGCTGCTCGCGGGGACCGCGATGCCGCAGGCGCAGGCGTCGCTCGCGGCGAGTCTCGCCGCGTATCGCGCGGGGCAGGCGGGGCTGGCCGCGGTGCTCGACGCGCACGCCGCCGTCTTCGACCAGGAGACGGCGTACCAGCGCGCGCTGTCGGACTTCGCGAAGGCGGTCGCGGAGCTGGAGCGCTCGGTCGGCGCGGAGGTGCTGCCGTGAGCCGCCGCATCCTGTGGGGCGTCGCGGTCGCCACCGTGGTCGTCGTGGGCGCGGGCGCCGTGGTGGTCGCGCGCCGCGACCCGCGAGCCGGTGCCGCGCCCGCCGCAGCGAGCGGCGGCATGGCGGACATGCCCGGGATGCCGGGCATGGCGATGGGCGGCGACGGGACGGTGCGGCTCACCGCCGGCCAGCTGCGGCAGTTCGGCGTCACGTTCGGCACGGTCGAGGAGCGCGAGCTGACCGCGGCCGTGCGCACGACCGGCCTGGTGACGGTCGACGAGCGGCGCGTCGCGACGATCGCGCCGCGGTTCGGCGGCTACGTCGAGCGCCTGCTCGTGGAGACCACGGGCCAGGACGTGCGCCGCGGGCAGCCGCTCGCGACGGTGTACTCGCCGGAGGTGCTGGCGGCCGAGGAGGAGCTGCTGGTCGCGCGGCGCCTCGCGGGGGCGCTGGGCGCGGACGGTCCCGGCGTGCCGACGGCGCCGTCGGATCTGGTGGCGGCGGCGCGTCGGCGCCTCGCGCTGCTGGGCGTGAGCGCCGCGGAGATCGATGCGGTGCTGCGGAGCGGGCGCGCGTCGCCGACGGTGACGCTGCGCGCGCCGGCGTCGGGCGTCGTGCTCGAGCGGCGCGTCACGGACGGGCAGGCCGTCGCTGCGGGCGAGGCGCTCTACACGCTGGCGGACCTGTCGGTCGTGTGGGTCGAGGCGGAGCTGCGCGAGGGCGACGCGGCGGTCGCGCGCGTGGGCGCCGCCGCCGACGTGGAGCTGCCGGACGAGCCGGGCCGGCCGCTGAAGGGGCGCGTCACCTTCCTCGCACCGACGGCCGACGCGACGGCGCGCACCGTCCGCGCGCGCGTCGAGGTGGCGAACGGTGACGGGCGGCTGCGGCCGGGCGCGTACGCGACCGTCCGCCTGGCGACGCCGACGCGCCGCGCGCTCACCGTGCCGGCGACGGCCGTCGTCCGCACGGGCGAGCGCGCGCTCGTGTTCGTGGACATGGGCGGCGGCGCGCTGATGCCGCACGACGTGACGACGGGCCGCGTCGCGGGCGACCTCGTCGAGGTGCTCGCGGGCGTCGATCGCGGACAGCGCGTCGTCACGTCGGCGCAGTACCTGCTCGAGTCGGAGTCGAACCTCGCGGACGTGATGCGCGCGATGATGGGGCAGACCGGCAGCGCGGACATGGGCGGCATGTCCGGCATGGAGGGGATGCCGGGGATGGAAGGCATGCCCGGCATGGACGCCAAGGGCGCGGACACGAAGGGGCTGCCCCGCGCGGCCGTCCCCGCGCCGCGGAGGTGAGGCGATGCTGACGCACATCCTCCGCGGCGTGATCGCGTGGTCGGTGCGGCACGTGCGCCTCGTGCTCGCCGTGACCGCGGTGCTCACGCTCGCCGGCGCGTGGGCGGCGCTGCGCACGCCCGTCGACGCGATCCCCGACCTCTCCGACGTGCAGGTGGTCGTCATGACCGAGTGGCCGGGGCAGGCGCCGGCGCTGGTCGAGGACCAGGTCACGTATCCGCTCTCGACCGAGCTGCTGAAGGTGCCGCGCACCAAGGTGGTGCGCGGGATGAGCCAGTTCGGGCTCTCCGCCGTCTACGTGGTGTTCGAGGACGGCACGGACCTCTACTGGGCGCGCTCGCGCGTGCTCGAGTACCTGAACGCGGCGCGCGAGCGGCTCCCCGCGGGCGCGATGCCGACGATGGGGCCGGACGCCACCGGCGTCGGCTGGGTGATGCAGTACATCCTCGCCGACACGACCGGGCGGCTGGGCCTCGCCGACCTGCGCGCGATACAGGACTTCACGGTGAAGCCCGCGCTCACGTCCGTGCCCGGCGTGGCGGAGATCGCGACGCTCGGCGGCTTCGAGCAGCAGTACCAGGTCGAGGTCGACCCGGCGCGGCTGCTGGCCTACGGGCTGTCGATGTCGCGGGTGGTCGCCGCGGTGCAGGCGTCGAACGCGGACGTCGGCGGGCGCGTGCTGGAGATGGGCGGCACGGAGTACGTCGTGCGCGGCCGCGGGCGCATCGCGTCGCTCGACGACCTGCGCGCGGTGGTGCTGGCGACCGGCCGTGCCGGCGTGCCGGTCACCGTGGGCGACGTGGCGACCGTGCAGCGCGGGCCCGAGCTGCGGCGCGGCATCGCGGACCTGGACGGGCGCGGCGAGGTGGTGACGGGCTTCGTCGTCATGCGCTACGGCGAGAACCCGCGCGACGTGATCGACGGCGTGAAGGCGCGCATGGCGACGCTCGAGCCGGCGCTGCCGCGCGGCGTGACCTTCGTCGCGGGCTACGACCGCTCGAGCCTCATCGACCGCGCGGTCGCCAACCTGCGCGCGAAGCTGGTCGAGGAGTCGCTGATCGTCGCCGCGGTGACGGTGCTCTTCCTGCTGCACGTGCGCAGCGCGCTCGTCGCCATCGTCACGCTGCCGGTGGGCATCCTCGTCGCGTTCCTCGCGATGCGCGCGCTCGGCCTCTCCGCCAACATCATGAGCCTGGGCGGCATCGCGATCGCCATCGGCGCGATGATCGACGCCGCGGTGGTGATGGTCGAGAACTACCACAAGCACCTCGAGCGTCACGGGCACACGGGGACGCTCCCGGCGCCGGATCGCTGGCGGCTCGTGCGCGAGTCGGCCGGCGAGGTGGGGCCGTCGCTCTTCGTCTCGCTGCTGCTGATCACGGTGTCCTTCCTCCCGATCTTCGCGCTGGAGGCGCAGGAGGGGCGGCTCTTCCACCCGCTCGCGTGGACCAAGACGCTGGCGATGGCGGCGGCCGCGCTGCTCTCGGTGACGCTCGTGCCGGTGCTGATGGGGCTCCTCATCCGCGGCGGCGTGAAGCCCGAGGCCGCGAACCCCGTGAACCGCGCGCTGATCCGCGCCTACCGGCCCGTCATCGCGCTGGTGCTGCGGCACCGCTGGGCGACCGTCGGTCTCGCGGCCGCGGCGCTCGCGCTGACGGTCGTGCCGTGGCTGCGCCTCGGCTCCGAGTTCATGCCGCCGCTGGACGAGGGGAGCGTCATGGACATGCCGTCGCTCGCGCCGGGCGTGGGCGCGGAGCAGGCGAAGGCGATCCTGCGCCAGCGCGACCGCGCCCTCGCCGCGATCCCGGAGGTCGCGATGGTGCTGGGCAAGGTCGGGCGGGCCGAGACGGCGACCGACATGGCGCCGATGTCGATGATCGAGTCGACGGTGCTGCTGAAGCCGCAGGATGAGTGGCGCGCCGGCGTGACGCGCGACTCGCTGATGGCGGAGATCGACCGCCGCGTGCGGACGCCGGGCGTCGCCAACATGTGGTCGATGCCGATCCGCAACCGGCTCGACATGCTCGCGACGGGGATCAAGACGCCGGTCGGCATCAAGATCTTCGGGCCCGATCCCGCGACGCTCGACCGCATCGGCCAGCAGATCGCGCGCGCGCTCCCGCGCGTGCCGGGCACAGGCTCGGTGTTCGCGGAGCGGACCGAGGGCGGCCGCTACCTGGACGTGGTGGTCGACCGCGAGGCGGCGGCGCGCTACGGCCTCACGACGGGCGAGGTGCAGGCGGCGCTCGCCGCGGCGGTCGGCGGCGCGCCGGCGGGGCAGGTGCTTGAGGGGCGCGAGCGCTACCCGGTGCTCGTGCGCTATCCGCGCGCGCTGCGCGCCGACCCGGAGGCGGTGCGCAACGTGCTCGTCTCCGCGCCGTCGGGCGCGCAGGTGCGGCTCGGCCAGCTGGCGCGCGTCGACGTGGTGCGCGGCGCGACGCTCATCAAGTCGGAGGACGCACAACTGAACGACGTCGTCTACGTCGACGTGCGCGGGCGCGACGTGGGCGGCTACGTGGACGAGGCGCGCGCGCTGCTGGCGCGCGAGCTGCGCCTGCCGCCCGGCTACCGGTTGGAGTGGTCGGGCCAGTTCGAGGCGATGGAGCGCGCGGAGCGGCGGCTGAAGCTCGTGGTGCCCGCGACGCTCGCCGTCATCTTCCTGCTGCTCTACGCGAACTTCCGCAGCGCGGCCGAGAGCGCGCTGGTGATGCTGTCGCTCCCGTTCGCGCTGGTGGGCGGCGTGTGGCTCCTCTGGCTGCTCGGCTACAACCAGAGCGTGGCGACGGCCGTCGGCTTCGTGGCGCTCGCGGGCGTCGCGGCGGAGACGGGCGTCATCATGCTCCTGTACCTGGACCACGCGTACCGCGATCGGGAAGCGGCGGGGCTGCTGCGCACGCGCGCCGACGTCGACGCGGCGGTCGCCCACGGTGCCGTCGAGCGCGTGCGGCCGAAGATGATGACGGTGACGGCGATCATGGCGGGCCTGCTCCCCATCCTCTGGGCGGGCGGCGCGGGCGCGGACGTCATGAAGCGCATCGCCGCGCCGATGGTCGGCGGGATGGTCACGAGCACCGTGCTGACGCTCGTCGTGATCCCCGCGGTCTACTCGCTGTGGAAGGAGCGGGCGCTGCGACGCGCGACCGTGATGGAGGGGGAGGGGGAGGGGGCCGCCGGCGCGGCGCCCCGTCCCGTGCCGGCGTGACGCGGGAACCCGTGGGCGCCGCGCCGCCGCGTCCGACGCCGGAGCCGGCGTCCGTGCCCGTGCTCGGCCTGCGCGAGAACTGGCGGCAGTTCGCGCTGCTGGTGCTCGTCAACGCGTTCGTCGGCGCGATGGTGGGCCTGGAGCGCAGCGTGCTGCCGCTGCTCGGCGAGCGCGAGTTCGGCCTCGCGTCCAAGAGCGCCGCGCTCTCCTTCGTGGCGACGTTCGGCGTCGTGAAGGCGCTCACGAACCTGCTCGCCGGCCGGCTCGGCGATCGCTACGGCCGCAAGCGCGTGCTCGTCGCCGGCTGGCTGTTCGCGCTGCCCGTGCCGTTCCTCGTCATCTGGGCGCCGACGTGGGGGTGGATCGTCGCCGCCAACGTGCTCCTCGGCGTGAACCAGGGGCTCGCGTGGTCGACGGCGGTGATCATGAAGATCGACCTCGTGGGGCCGCGGCAGCGCGGCCTCGCGATGGGGCTCAACGAGTTCGCCGGCTACCTCGCCGTCGCGCTCTCGGCGCTCGCCACGGGCGTGCTCGCGAGCCGCTACGGCCTCCGGCCCGAGCCCTTCTACCTCGGGATCGCGTTCGCGGCCGTGGGGCTCGCGCTCAGCGTGCTGCTCGTGCGCGACACGACGGCGCACGCCCACGCGGAGGCGCGCGCCCACGCGACCGATGCGCCCACGGACGTCCCGCCCATGCGCACGCTGCTGGCGCGCGGCACGTGGCGCGACCCGGCGCTCGCGAGCGCGAGCCAGGCCGGCATGGTCAACAACCTGAACGACGGCCTCGCGTGGGGGCTCTTCCCGCTCTTCTTCGCGGCCGCGGGGCTCTCGGTGCGCGAGATCGGCGTGCTGGCGTTCGCGTACCCGGCGACGTGGGGCATCGCGCAGCTGTGGACGGGCGCGCTCTCCGACCGCTGGGGACGGAAGTGGCTGATCGCGGGCGGGATGCTCCTGCAGGCCGCGGCGCTCGCGGCGATGGTCGCGTGGCGCGGCTTCGGCCCCTGGATCGCCGCCGGCGTCGCGCTCGGCGTCGGCACGGCGATGGTCTACCCGACGCTGCTCGCGAGCATCGGCGACGTCGCGCACCCGGCGTGGCGCGGCTCCGCGGTCGGCGTCTACCGCCTCTGGCGCGACCTGGGCTACGCGGTGGGCGCGGTCATCGCCGGCGTGCTGGCGGACGCCTTCGGGATGGACGTCGCGATCGCGGCGGTCGCGGCGCTCACTGCGGCCTCCGGCGTCCTGGTCGCGGTGCGGATGCCGGAGACGCTGCGGCATCGCCGCCGGTGATCGCGGCGCGGCGCCTCGCGCGCGCGGCCGGCGCCACGCCACAGGCGTACCGGCGCGCCTTCCGCCGCGCGCGTCGTCGGGGCTGATTGCTCGGCATGACCGCCCGCTCCCGCCTCCACACCGCCGCCGCCCGCCTGGCGGCGGCGCTCCTCGTCCTCGCGCGCCCGCTCGCGGCGCAGGCGGCCATCTCGCCCGACAGCGCGGCGTTCGTGCGCGTCAACCAGGTCGGCTACCTCCCCGACGCGCCCAAGGTCGCCGTCTTGTGCGCGCTGCGGCCCGTCGCGGTCGCGACCTTCCGCGTCGAGGACGAGCGCGGGCGCGTGGTGCACGGGCCCGCGCCGGCGCGGCGCGACCAGCCGTTCGGGCCGTGCGTCGAGACGTGGCGCCTGGACTTCGGCGCCGTGCGCGCGCCGGGGCGCTACCGCGTGCGCGCGGGAGGGTACGCGTCGCCCGTCGTACGCGTCGGCCCGGACGTCTACCGCGGGCTCGCGGACACGCTCATGGCGCTCATGCGCCAGCAGCGCTCCGGCTTCAACCCGTTCCTCGGCGACTCGGCGCACCGGAAGGACGGCATCATCGTCGACCATCCCACGCGCACCGGCGAGTTCGTGCCCGTGAGCGGCGGCTGGGCCGACGCCGCGGACTACCTGCAGTACGTCACGACGTCCGCCACCGCCACCTACCACCTGCTCGGCGCGTGGCGCGACGCGCCCGGCGCGTTCGCGGACGCGCACGACGCGCGCGGGCTGCGCGGCGCCAACGGCGTGCCCGACGTGCTGGACGAGGCGCGGCACGGGCTGCGCTGGCTCGTCGCGATGCTCCCCGACGACAGCACGATGTTCAACCAGCTCGGCGACGACCGCGACCACGTCTACTTCGACCTGATCACGACCGACAGCAGCGACTACGGCTGGGGGAAGGGCGGGGCGCGCCCGGTCTATCCGTGCACGGGCCGGCCGCAGGGCATCCTCCGCCACCAGAACCGCTCGACGGGCTACGCGTCCACCGCGGGCAAGATGGCCGCGGCGTTCGCGCTCGGCGCGCGGCTGTTCGCGGAGCGCGACGCGGCGTTCGCGGACACGCTGCGGCGCAAGGCGGTGGCCGCGTACGCGCTCGGCGAGCGCTACCCGGGCGTCTGTCAGACGGCGCCCGCGTCGTCCCCCTACTTCTACGAGGAGGACAACTGGGTCGACGACATGGAGCTCGGCGCCGCGCTGCTGCACCAGCTCACCGGCGAGGCGCGCTACCGGCGTGACGCGATGCGGTGGGCACGCCAGGAGCCGGTCACTCCCTGGATGGGCGCCGACACCGCGCGCCACTACCAGTGGTATCCGTGGCACAACGCGGGGCACTACGAGGCGTGGACGCGCGCCGGCGCCGCCGACCGCGCCACGCTCGCCGGCTACTACCGCGACGGGCTGCGGCGCGTCGCGGCGCGGGCGACCAACGGCTTCCGTGTCGGCATCCCGTTCATCTGGTGCTCGAACGACCTGATGGTGTCCGTCGCCACCCAGGCGCAGCTCTACCGGCGGATGACGGGCGACGCGCGCTTCCGCGCGCACGAGCAGGCGGCGCTCGACTGGCTCTTCGGGACGAACCCCTGGGGCACGTCGATGGTGATCGGCATCCCGCGCGACGGCGTGTACCCGCGCGACCCGCACACCGAGATGCCCGACTCGCTCGTGCACGGGCTCACGGGCGGCCTGGTCGACGGCCCGGTGTACGCGTCGATCTTCCGCAACCTGCGCGGCGTGCAGCTGCGCCGTCCCGACGAGTACGCGGCGTTCAACACCGGGCACGTCGTCTACCACGACGACCTCGGGGACTACTCGACGAACGAGCACATCATGGACGGCACGGCGAGCCTCGCCTACCTGCTGTCCACGCTCGATCCGTCCGCGCCCGCCCGGCGCGCGGCGGCGCGGCGACGCTAGGGCAGGCCGTCCAGCACGCGCTTCTTGCCCAGCGGGTCGATCTCGAAGGCCACCGCCTGGCCCTTGCGCGCCTCGGCGCCGCGGAGCGTGGCCAGCGCGGTGTAGTAGTCCAGGTACGCGAACGACGAGATCGTCCCGCCCACGAACTCGTAGCGCGACACGGCCTCGCGCCAGCGCGGCACGACGCCGGTGACGTCGACGTAGACGTACGGCCGGAACCCGTCGGCGTCCTCCCAGTTCTCCGCGTACCACACGCTGCGCACGCCGCGGTGCGGCGGGTGCGCGGTGCGCACGCCGGCCAGCGAGGCGAGGAGCACGGCGTCCTTCACCACCGCGTGCGTGGCCGCGTGGTCCTTGTGGATGCTCTCGCGCCAGTGCGTGACGACGTGCGTCGGGCGCACGTCGCGGATGGCGTCCGCGACCCAGCGGCGCGCCGCGTCGTCGTCGGGGAGCTCGCCGTCCTTCCACGGCCCGAAGCGCACCTCGGCGCCGAGCGCCTCGGCGACGGCGACGGCCTCCCGCCGCTTCTGGGCGCCGTAGGCCTCGGGCGTGAGCCGCGCGTTCCCGCCCTCGCCGAGGGTGAGGTGCAGCAGCACGACGCGCGCGCCCTGCTGTCGCGCCTTGAGGAGGAGCGTCCCCGCGGTGAGCTCCATGTCGCCGGCGTGCGCGCCGATGGCGAGGATGGTGCGCGGCGGCGCGGCGGCTTCCTGCGCCGGTGCCGCGTGGGCGAGCACGGCGACGCCCGCGAGGGCAGGGAGGAGGGCTCGGGCGATCATGGCGGGGAGGGGCGGACGGTGCGCCAATCTATCCGCGGGTCGGGCGCGGCGGGTGCGCGCCGCGCATCTTCCGCGTGCCGCACTCGCCGCCGCTCGCCCACGTCCGCCCTCGCTCACCGTCCGCCCATGCCGCGCGCGCTCGTGCTCCTCTCCCTCGCGGCGCTCGCCGCCTGCGGCGCGTGCGCCGCGTCCCGATCGGCCCCGCAGGAGACGCCCACGCCGTCCGGCGTCACCTGGGAGCGCCGGCCCGCGGGGCGCGTGCACGTGCTCATGCCGTCACCCACCACCGTGGTGTACGGCGGCTACGATCCCGCGGCCGCGCCGGCCCTGCGCGTGGCGTCGGGCGACGTCGTGGAGATCGGCACGGTCTCGACGTGCGGCACGCGTCTCCTGCAGCCCGGCGCCGACTCGGGCACGATCGAGCCGGCGATCCGCGCCATCCAGGCCGCCGTGCGCGACTCGACGCTGCGCCGCGGGCCCGGCGGCCACGTGCTCACCGGGCCGGTCTTCGTCGAGGGGGCCGAGCCGGGCGACGTGCTGGAGGTGCGCTTCGAGGCGGTGCGCCTCGACCTGCCGTTCGCGTGCAACTCGTTCGGCCCGCGCAGCGGCTTCCTCCCCGAGGACTTCCCGGGCACCTCGCGCTCGCGCATCGTGCCGCTCGACCGGCGCCGCATGGTCGGTCGCTTCTCGGACAGCCTCGGCATCGAGATCCCGCTGCGCCCGTTCTTCGGCAGCGTCGGCGTCGCGCCGCCGCCCGCGCAGGGGCGCATCCACAGCGCGCCGCCGGGGATGCACGCGGGGAACCTCGACAACAAGGAGCTCGTCGAGGGCACCGTCCTCTACGTCCCCGTGAACGTGCGCGGCGCGCTGCTGCACGTCGGCGACGGGCACGCCGCGCAGGGCGACGGGGAGGTGGACATCACGGCGCTGGAGACCGCGCTCCGCGGCCGGCTGCAGCTCGTCGTGCGCAAGGACATGAAGCTCGCCTGGCCGCGCGGCGAGACGCCGACGCACTGGATCGCGATGGGCGCGGACAGCAACCTCACCACCGCGACCAAGATCGCCGTCCGCGAGGCGATCGCGCTCCTCGTGGACGTGAAGCGCATGACGCGCGAGGACGCCTACATGCTGGTCAGCACCGCGTGCGACGTGCGCATCACGCAGCTCGTCGACGGCACGATGGGCGCGCACGTCATGATCCCCAAGCGGATCTTCACGCGGTAGACGTCGCCTAGGGTCGGGCGCCGCGCCCCGCGGGCGCGAGCCTGCCGCCCGTCGCGGTGCCGAGGATCCCGCCGGCCGCCGCGCCGATCAGCGCGCCCTTCACGCTGCGCCCGGTCACCGCACCGATGATCGCACCGGCCGCCGCGCCGATGCCGGCGCGCTGCGCGCGGCTCGGACCGCCGCCGCTCGTGCGCGACTCGGCAGGCGACGGAGCGGCGGTCGGCTCCGGACCGCTCGTCGCGACGACCTCGCCGCCGGCCGCGTGGTCCGCGGCGGCGGGGACCGCGGGTGCATCGACCGTGGTGTCGACGCGCTCGGTCGCCGCGGCCGTGCTGGCGACGACGGTGCGCGCGGCGGCCGATGGACGAGGCGCCGCGCGGCGCGGCGTCGCGACCCGCGCCGGCCGTCGCGTCGGGGACGGCTCGCGGACGCTGCGAGCCGCCACGTGCGTCTCGGGCTGCGACAGCCGCGCCACGCGCTGGCGCGCCTCGTCCGCCTCGGCCGTCGTCGGGGTGAGCGCGAGGAAGCGGCAGTACGCGGTCACCGCCGCCGCGCGGTCGCCGAGCGCCTCGGTGATGCGGCCCAGGTGGTAGACGGCCGACTCGTTCGTGCCGTCGAGGTCGGACGCGCGGGCCAGCAGCGACCGCGCCGCCGGCAGGTCGCCCATCACCTCCGCCGCGTACGCGCGGTGCGCGAGCGCCTCGGCCTGCGCCATCCCTTCGGCGGCCGGGGGCGCAGCGGTCGTCACCGCACCGCACGCGTCGGGCAGCGCGGGCCGGCGCGGCGCCAGCTCCGGCGCCAGCTCCGGCGCCAGCCGCGCGACGAGCGCGGAGTCCTGCGAGAGGAGCTCGCTTCCCGCGGTCGCGTCGCTCGTGGAGCAGGCCGCCACGGCGGCGAGGAGCACGAGCGCGGACAGGGGAGAGCGGTGCATGGACGCCTTCCGTTCTCGAGGGAGGGGGCGAGCGCGAGGGGCCGTGCCTACCATCGCCCTGGAAAGGGCAGGCGACGTTCCCGGGGTTGTGCGCCCCTACGCGCCCGCAACGCGGCGGGCTGTCCATACCGATGACGGCCGGTGTCTATTCGGTGGGACCGGCGGCCCCGGCGCTGCCACGGCGGTCAGCACCGAGCCGCACCTCCGCGTACTCCACCCGTCAGGAGTGCCGGGACGGACCGTCGTGCCCCGCGACGGTCGGTCCCGTCCGCCCGCCACCGCCCTCCAGGAGCCCGCTTGCCTCCTCGCCCCGCCCTCGCCCGGCGTCTCGCCGTCGCGACCCTTCCCGCCTGCGCGCTGCTCGCGCTGGCGCTCGCGCCCCGGGCCGCCGCCGCGCAGCGCGACTCCGCGCGCGCCACCGCCGCGGACTCCATCAAGTACCGCTACCCGACCGACGCGCGGCTCGCGGCGCTCAAGGCCGAGGCGGCGAAGAAGATCGACGAGCGCGCGAAGCAGATCCAGGAGATGGTCGACCAGGTCTTCTCCTACGGGGAGCTCGGCTTCCAGGAGGTCGAGACCTCCAAGTACCTCACCGGCATCCTCGAGCAGAACGGCTTCAAGGTCGAGCGCGGTGTCGCCGGCATCCCCACCGCGTTCGTGGCGAAGTGGGGCTCCGGCAAGCCCGTGATCTCGCTCGGCTCCGACATCGACGGGATCCCGCAGGCCACGAGCAAGCCGGGCGTCGCCTACCGCGACCCCATCACCGTGCAGAGCGCGCCGGGCCATGGCGAGGGCCACAACTCGGGCATGCCGCTCAACGTCGCCGCCGCGCTCGTGGTGAAGGAGATCATGCAGCGCGAGAAGCTCCCGGGCACGCTGGTCCTCTGGCCGGGCGTGGCCGAGGAGCAGATGGCGGGCAAGGCGTTCCTGGTGCGCGCGGGCGTGTTCAAGGACGTCGACGTCACGCTCTTCACGCACGTCAGCAACGACCTCGGCGTGTCGTGGGGCCAGTCGGGCAGCAACGCGCTCATCTCCGCGCTCTTCAAGTTCAAGGGCTCCAGCGCCCACTCGGCCGGCGCGCCGTGGCGCGGGCGCAGCGCGCTCGACGCCGTGATGATGCTCGGCATGGGGTGGGACATGAAGCGCGAGCACCTCGAGCTGCCGCAGCGCTCGCACTACGTCATCCCCGACGGCGGCGACCAGCCCAACGTCGTGCCGAGCACGGCGAGCATCTGGTTCTACTTCCGCGAGCGCGACTACCCGAAGACGCTGGCGCTGTTCGAGGCCGCGAAGACGATGGCGCAGGGCGCGGCGATGCTCACCAACACGCAGGTCGACACGATCCAGATGATCGGCTCGGGCTGGAGCGGCCACTTCAACCGCCCCATCGCCGAGGCGATGTACCAGAACATCCAGACGGTCGGGATGCCGGCGTGGGACGAGAAGGACCAGCAGCTCGCGAAGGCGCTGCAGCGCGAGCTCGGCTCCCCCGACAGTGGGCTGAGCAAGCGGCCGGGCCGGCTGGGCGGGCCCGTGAACGAGGCGACGCGCATGGGCGGCGGCTCGGACGACATCGGCGACGTGAGCTGGAACGTCCCGACCATCACGCTGCGCTACCCGTCGAACATCCCGGGCACGCCGGGGCACAACTGGGCGAACTCGATCGCGATGGCGACGCCGATCGCGCACAAGGGCGTCGTGGCGGGCGCCAAGGTGCAGGCGATGACGGTGCTCGACATCCTGATGACGCCGCAGATCGTCGCCGACGCCTGGTCGTACTTCAACGACGTGCAGACGAAGACGGTGAAGTACAAGCCGTTCATCGCCGCCACCGACCAGCCGCCCATCTGGCTCAACGCCGACATCATGGCGCAGTACCGGCCGGAGATGCGGAAGTACTACTACGACGCCAAGAAGTACAAGACGTACCTGGACCAGCTGGGCATCACCTACCCGACGGTGAAGGCGCCCGTCGTGCCCTGACGCGCGGCACCCGCCGCGGCGCGTGACGCAGGCCCCGCCCGACGGCGGGGCCTGTGTCGCATCCGCCCGCGCCGTCGGGCGCCGCGGCGATGGCGCTGCGGCGATGGCGCCGCGGCGCCGGCGGCGCGACCTTGGGGACCGGCGGCTCACCGACACAGGAGGCGACGTGGCGGACGACACGGTCGACGTGAGGTACGACGGCGCGGGCGGACCGCTCTCGGTCTTCATCGAGGTCGGGATCGGACCGATCGGCGCCGCGTACGACCTGCGGCTCTGGAACGCGCAGCGCACGAAGTTCATGAAGCTCACGCACGGCTCGCTCACCGCGCGGACGATGGAGCCGTTCACGCTCCCCGAGCCGATCGCGGAGCTCGACGGCCTGATCGTCGAGTGCGTCGGCGAGGTGGGGCCGAACCCCGCCGCCGGCACGGTCATGGTCGTGAAGATCCGCCAGGACATGCGGACGATCGGCCAGGGCTCGCAGACGTCGACGGGCGGCGAGTTCGTGTTCGAGCCGACGATCGGCATCCGCCTGCGGAGCGGCGCATGAGCGCCGCGCGACGGACCGTCGGCGCCCGCGCCGCGGCGATCGCGTGCCTCGCCACGCTCGGCGCGCTCGCGGGCGGCACGGCGGGCGCGCAGGTCGCCGGCAACTACAAGGTGGACCTCGCGATCCCCGACGCGCCGGCGACCGCCCTCGTCGCGGTGGACGCGAGCAAGCTGTCGCGCCCCTCCACGACGCGCGAGCTGTCGGCGACCTTCTCGAACTTCGTGGGCGCGGAGGGCCGCATCGACCTGCCGGCGACGTTCGGGATCGAGATCGCGCCGCGCCTGCTCTTCGGTGCCGGCCGGTTGCAGCTCTCCGAGTACGGCGCCGCGCCCGTGCTCTCGCGCCTGCGCCTCTCGGCCGCCGTCCGGCGCGGCACGGCCGGCGATGCGCCGTCGGACTTCGCGGTCGGCGTCCGCACGAGCCTCGTCGACCGGAGCGACCCGCACACGGACGCGGCGTACACCGCCGACGTGAGCGCGCTGCTCGCGAGCCTCGCGGCGCTGCGGGCGGACATGCTCGCGGAGGGGCGCAACGCGAGGGCCTGCCGGATGCTCGCGTGCCTGCGCGCGGCCGACTCGGCGGGCACGGAGGTCCTGCCCGACGCGAAGCGGCGCTACGACGCCGTGCTCGACGCGCTGCGGCAGCGCGCGCGGCAGTTCGAGGAGCAGGCGTGGAACCGCCCGATCTGGGACGTCGCGGCGGCGGCCCGCGGCCGCGCGGCGTCGGAGGGCGTGCAGGCGCCGACCGCGCAGGAGTACGCCGCGTGGACGCTGCTCGGCCTCCCGCTCGGCCGGGCGAGCGGGCAGGCGGTCTTCGGCGCCCGCGGCACGTACGCCCGCGACAGCACGCAGGCCCGCGCGCCCTTCGCGTGGAGCGGCATGGTGGGCGCGCGCCTCTACGCCGGCTCCAACCGGTACAAGGCGTTCGCCGAAGGGCAGTCGGTGGTCCGGCGCGCGACGACGGAGTGGCTCCTGAACGGTGGCGCGGAGGTGCACCTCTACGATTCGCTCTGGGCCGTCGCGTCGGCCGGCTACCTGGTCCCGACGGGCGAGAGCCGGAGCCGCTTCGTCAGCGCGTTCAAGCTCCGCGTCGCGCCGCCGACCAGGGGCGAGCCGTCGCTGCGGTGAGCCGCCCACCGGCGCCGAGCGCGGCGCGCGTCGCCAGCACGCTGCCGACCGCCGCGGCGACGCACGACAGCAGCACCGCGACGGCGACGCCGCGCATCCCCCACAGCCCCATGAGCGGCCAGATGACCGCCGCCAGCACGCCGATGCGCGCCGCGTTCACCACGAACACCGGCCGCGGCAGATCGAGCGCGTAGAGCAGCTGGCTCCCCAGCTGCATGACGTTGCGCAGCACCATCGCGACCACGAGGATCTGCGCGACCGGCACCGCCGGCAGCCACGCGGGGCCCAGTAGCGCCGCGACCACGGGACGCGCGGCGACGACGACGAGCAGGGCGAGGGCGGCGTTCGCGTGCACGACGAGCCGCAGCATGCGGCCGTAGGCGCGGCGCAGCCGCTCGGGGCGCGCGCGCAGGCGGGCGAGCGCCGGCAGCATCACCTGCGCGGCGGCGCGGCCGACGGTGCCGATCGGGATCTCACCGATCCGGAACGCGATCTGGTACAGGCCGAGCGCCGTGGCGCCCAGCACCTTCCCGACGAGCGCGTTGTCCAGATAGAGGCCGACGAACATCAGGATGCGCGTGGCCTGCGTCCAGCGGCCGAAGTGGAGCAGGCGCGCGCGGCCGGGGCCGCGCACCACGAGCCGCGGCATGCGCGGCGCGAGCGCGTACGAGACCGCGGTCGTCACCACCTGCGCGCCGATCATCGACGCCGCCGGCGCCCACGCGTCGCCCCGCATCCGGCCGACGACGACGACCAGCAGCGTCGCCGCCGCCAGCTCGGGCAGCCCCCACCAGAACAGCCGGCGGAACTCCGCGCGGCGCACCAGCAGCACGGCGGCGGGGTTGGCGGCGCCGCGGATCACGGGGACCAGCGCGAGCGCGCGGATGAGCGCGGGCAGCGTCGCGCTCCCGAAGAACGCGCCCGCCAGCGGCGCGCTCACCCACAGCAGCAGCGCGCCGAGGAGCCCCTGGCCCAGCCGCAGCGTGAAGGTGAGATCGAGGTCGGCGTCGGGATCGCCGCGATGCGTGATGAGCGCGGTGTCGGCCGCCGACGCGGCCAGCGCGTCGACGGTCGCCAGCACCAGCAGCGCGATGCCGAACGTCCCCACCTCGTGCGCGCCGATCAGCCGCGCGGCGACGAGCGAGCGCACGGCGCCGATCGCGAGGCCCAGCACGAGCGACGCCAGCGCCCAGCTTCCGCCGGTCATGCCGCGCGCGCCGGCCGCGAGGCCGCGCAGCCTCACGACCCGTCCATGCCGCGCATCTGGAGCAGCTCCGCGATCCACGCGCGGCGCGACGCGCCGGCGGCGCGCCGGATCAGGCGGCCGAGCACGGGCTTCCGCAGCAGGCCGTGGAAGGTGCCGGCGAGCAGGTCGCGCTCGCGCAGCCGCGGCGCGAGCCCCTGCAGGTAGGCGGCGGCCGCGCGCGCCTCCGCGCGCGGATCGTCCGCGCCGCGCGTCGCGTGCTCCGCGAGCACGTCGTCGTAGAGCGCGCACAGCTCGTCCACCATCGACGCGGTGCCGGCGGTGGCGCGCACGGCCGCCGACACGGCGCGCGCGTCCGCCGCGTCGTAGCGCGCGATCTGCTCGGCCAGGTACGCGGGGGTGCACGGCTCCCGCAGCGCGCGCATGCCGAAGTTCACCCGCCGGAGCGCGTCGAGGTTCGCGGTGGTGACCATCGGGCCGGCGCCCACGGCGTCGCAGAGGACGACCGCCGCGCCGACGCTCATCGCCTCCAGCGCGGCCTTCGCCTTCGCGAACACGAGGTCGAACTCGCGCAGCGCCTCCTCGGGCCGCGCGAGCGAGCGCTGCGCCGACGACCCGACCACCTCGACGTCGATGCCGGCGGCGGCGCACGCCGCCTCGATGGCCGGCGCGTGCCCGCGCCCGCCGCCCGCCGCGTTGCTGAAGATCAGCGCGCGCTTCGGCCGCTCGGGCAGCGGCGCGCGCGGCGTGAAGCGCTGCAGGTCGACCGCGTTGAGGACGACGTGGATGCGCTCGTCGGGGATGCCGTGCTCGAAGCGCAGCCGGTCGCGGCAGGTGTCGTCGACCGCCACGTGCCGCAGCACGCGCGGATGCGCCACCGGCGCGTCGGCCCATCCGACCCAGCTGTGGCACACCGCGACGGCGGGCACGCCCGGAAACGCCAGCAGCGCGGCCAGCGTCTCCAGCCCGTGGTGGCCGTGGATGAGGTCCGGCGGCTCCGCGATGGTGAGCAGGTCGTCGGTCACCGGGATCGTCTCCGCGCGGATCTCGCGCGCCACGTCGCCCAGCTGCGGCGCGTAGGCCACCGGCGCGTGGCCGCGCTGCGCGAGCCCGATCGCGAGGTCGCGCACGTACAGCTCCGTGCCCGTGCGCGTCGCCAGCTTCCGGTTGGTGATCAGGACCCGCATGCGGTGTGCGCTGTCGTCGGCGAGGGCGGGAGGCGCGTCGGGGGCGGCGCGGCGCCGTGGATCCTAAGGCCGCACGGCCCGCAGGACAAAGCGCCGCCGGCAGTTGCCGGGCGCGGATGGCTCCCTTACGGTTCGCCAGCCCGCCTCCCGCCCGCCCGCGATTGCGCGTCCTCCTCGACATCTCCGTGCTCGGCCTCGGGCACGTGCGCCCCGAGCTGCGGGCCGGCACGTTCCGCGTGCACGAGCACCTCGCGGAGGGCATCGCGCGCTCGGGCGCGTGCGACCTGTGGCTGTGCGCGAACCACTCCAGCGTCGCGTTCGCGGGCTGCGTCGAGTACCTGCGCACCCGGCCCGCGCTCCGGGACCTTCCGCTGCTCGGCCCACCCGCGGCCCGCGGCACGCGGCTCGGCCGCGTCGCGCGCGCGGTGCACGCCGGCGCGCGGCGGCTCACGCCGCGCGGCGTGCTGCCGGCCGTCGTCAGCCGCGGCGCCCAGCGAGTGGACCGCCGGCTGCACCCGCCGGTCCACGACGCGCCGGACGGCGCGGACCTCTTCCACTCGCTCGGCGCGCGCCTTCCGGCGCGGGTGCCCGGCGCGCGGGCGCCGCGCCGCCTCGTGAACATCTACGACCTGGCGCCGGCGCGCCTCGCGCCGCTCTACGGCCGCGCGCAGCGCGAGCTGGCCGAGGCGCGGCTCGCGGGCATCGGGCCGGACGACCGGGTGCTGACGACGTCGGAGGCGTCGCGCGCGGACCTCGTGGCGCTGGCCGGCGTCGATCCCGCGCGCGTCTTCGTCGTGCCGCTCGCCGCCGACCCGCGGCTCTTCTCGCCGGCGCGCGACCCGGACGCGGCGGCGGCGATGCGCGCGCGGCTCGGCCTCGGGGACGCGCCGTACCTGTTCCTGATCCACGCGTCGGACCCGCGCAAGAACAGCGCCGCCGCGATCCGCGCCTGCGCGCGCGCGGCGCGCGACGGGGCCGGGCACGCGCCGACGCTGGTGATCGCCGGCGCGCTGCCCACCGAGCCGGCCGTGCAGGCCGCGCTCGCGACGGCCGCCGCCGCGGGCGTGCGCGTGGTGGTCGCGGGCTACGTGTCGGACGCCGAGCTGGCGACGCTGTTCGGCGACGCGGTCGCGTTCCTGTACCCGTCGCGCTACGAGGGCTTCGGGCTGCCGCTGCTGGAGGCGATGCAGCGCGGCACGCCGGTGGTCGCGCATCGCACGTCGTCGGTCCCCGAGGTCGTCGGCGACGCGGGGCTGCTGGTGCCGCTCGACGACGACGAGGCGCTGGCGGACGCGGTGCGGCGCCTGTGGACGGACGGCGCGCTCCGGGCGCGCCTGGGCGCGCGGTCGCGCGAGCGCGCGGCGCGCTTCTCGTGGGAGCGCACGGTGCGCGAGACGCTGGCCGTGTACCGCGCCGTCGTCGACGGCGGCGCCCGGTGACGCACGCCGCCGCCGAACGCGCCGTACGCGCCGATCGCGCGTCCGCCGCCGCGGCGCGGCCCGCGGCGCCGCTCCGCGTCCTCTATCTGGTCGCCGACCACACGCGGATGGCCGGCGCCAACCGCTGCCTGGTGGAGCTGATCCGCCACCTGCCGCCATGGGTCGAGCCGCACGTGGTGGTGACGGCGGAGGGGCGCGTGGCGGCGGCGTTCCGCGCGGCGGGGATCGCGTGCGAGATCCTGGAGCCGGGGCCCGCGATGAACACCTTCGGCGGCTGGCTCGCGACCACCTCGACGCTGACGCGGCTCGCGATCGCGGCCCGCGAGCTGGTGCCGTTCGCGCTGCGGCTGCGGCGCGTGCTGCGGCGGCGCCGCATCGACGTCGTGCACGTCAACGACGGCCGCGGCGCGCTGCTGGCCGCGGTGGCGCGCCTGGTCGGCGTGCCGATCGTGGGCCACCTCCACGGCGAGATCCTGTTCGAGGGGATGGGCCGCTGGATCACCGAGCGCGTGCCGCATCGCATCGTCGCGGTCTCCGACGGCGCGCGCCGCACGCTGTCCGCGCGCGCGGGGCGCAAGGCGACGACGGTGTACAACGGGATGACCGTCGCCACGCGCCCTCCGCGGCCGATCCCGCACCTGGCCGCGCTGCGCGCGCGCGGCGTGAAGGTCGTCTGCTGCTTCGCGTCGCTGATCCCGTTCAAGGGTTGTCATCACCTGCTCGACGCGGTCGCGCTGCTCAACGCCCGCGGGTGGCGCGACCGGCTCGCCGTGCTCTGGATCGGCGACGTCATCGAGGGCCACGCGGAGTACGGCGCCTGGCTCGCCCGCAAGATCGCCGACGCGCGCATCGACAACGTCACCTTCACCGGGTGGCAGGACGCGCCGTTCGCGTTCTACCCGCACGCCGACGCGACGGTGCTGCCGTCGGTGAGCGAGGAGCGGCTCGACTTCGACGGGCGCGCGCACCGCGTCGTGGGCAGCGAGGGCTTCCCGATCACCAACCTCGAGGCGATGGCGTTCGGCGTGCCGGTGGTGGCGACGCGCATCGCCGGCGTGCCGGAGCAGGTGGCGGACGGCGTGACGGGCCTCCTCGTGCCGCCGAGCGACGCGGCGGCGCTCGCGGACGCGCTCGAGCAGCTGCTGCGCGCGCCGAACGCCGCGCGCGCGATGGGCCAGGCGGGCGCGCGCCGCGCGCGCGAGCGCTTCTCGACGGCGGCCTTCGTCGACGGCCTGGTGGCCGCGTACACCGACGCGCACGCCGCATCCCGACGCGCACGCTATTGACGCCGCGTCCGGTCGGAGGCACAATGGCTGCGCATCGCCAACCCGTGCGCGACCGGCCGCCGCTGGCACGACGACGTGCGCGGCGTGCGTGGCGTGCGCGCGGTCGCCCCTCCTGCCCGCGGCCCCGCGCCGCCATGGGAGCACGCGCGCCATGTTCGGTTCCCGGATCCTCGATGTGGCGGTCGGGCTGATCCTCGTGTACTTCCTCGTGAGCGTCATCTGCTCGACGATCCGCGAGGCGATGGAGGCGTGGCTGAAGAGTCGCGCCGCCTTCCTGGAGCAGGGGATCCGCGAGCTGCTGCACGACGAGGAGGCCGTCGGCCTCGCGCGCAGCGTCTACACGCACCCGCTCATCTACTCGCTCTACGCGGGGCGCTACACGCCCGGCGAGAGCCGGCACCGTCCCTTCGCGCTCGCGCGCGGCACCGGGCTGCCCTCGTACGTGCCATCGCGCAACTTCGCGCTGGCGCTCCTGGACCTCGCGGCGCGCGGGCCGGTGACGCAGGGCAGCGGCGCCAGCGCCGCCTCGCCCGTGCTGTCGCTCGCGGAGGCGCGCGCGAACGTCGTGAACCTCGAGAACGCGCACGTGCAGCGCGTGCTGCTGACGGCCATCGACACCGCGCAGGGGGACCTCGACCGCGCGGTCGCCAACGTCGCGGCGTGGTTCGACAGCGGGATGGACCGCGTGTCGGGCGCCTACAAGCGCGGCACGCAGAACGTCATCTTCGCGATCGCGCTCGTGGTCTCGGTGTTCCTCAACGTCAACACGATCACGATCGCGGACTACCTGTACCGCAACGACGCGGCGCGCGCGGCGCTCGTGGCGCGGGCCGAGGCGGCGGCGCGCGACTCCGCGTTCCTGACGGGCGCGGACTCGACGCGCTACCCCGCCGCGCGCGCGGCGCTCGACTCGCTGCAGCTGCCCATCGGCTGGGACATCGGCTGGGGCGCGCCGCGGCAGAACCCGCACCCGATGGCGGTCGGCTACTGGAACGACCTCGTCGCGCCCATCCTCGGCCTGCTGCTCACGGCCCTCGCCGCCTCGCTCGGCGCGCCGTTCTGGTTCGACGTGCTGAACAAGGTGATGGTCATCCGCTCCACGGTGAAGCCGCGCGAGAAGAGCCCCGAGGAGGGGTCGGAGGATCGCCAGAGCGCGGCGGACCGCGCGCGCATCGCGGCGCAGCGCGTGGGCGCGCAGGCGCCGCCCGTGGGCGCGGGCGTCGCCGCCGCGGAGGTCGCGCCGCTCGTGGCGCTCGGCGCGCTCGGCGCCCAACGGCCGGCAGCGGCGGCGATGCCCGGACCCGTCCCGGAGCAGCCGCCGGCCGAGGAGGCGGAGCTGGACTTCGACGGCTGCAACGTGCTCACGAAGGCGGGTCGGCCCGACGAGGCGCTGACGGCCGACGAGGAGCTGCCACCGTCGACCGGAGGCGTCGCCTGACATGTCGCCACGACTGCTCTGGCTCCCGGACGTGCTGGAGGGCGCGGGCCTCAAGGTCGCGCGGCAGGAGGGGTGGGAGACGCGCGGACGCGACGAGATGGGGCCGATCCGCGGCGTCATCTGCCACTACACCGCGACGCCCGACCGCACGAAGGTCATGCCCACGCTCGGCCTGCTGATCCGCGGGCGCGAGGACCTGCCGGGCCCACTCTCGCAACTCGGCCTCGGGCGCGACGGCACGTACTTCGTCCTCGCGTCGGGCCGGGCGAACCACGCGGGCCGCGGCGCGTGGAACGGCGTCGAGACGGGCAACTCGAGCTTCATCGGCATCGAGGCGGAGAACTCGGGGCGGCGCGACGATCCGTGGCCGCCGATCCAGCTCGACGCGTACC
>CBHYLO010000009.1:0-21818 GCA_966128675.1 uncultured bacterium
GCTGGCGACGCGACCTGAGGCGGGACGGTCGGGGGGATCCGCGGGGGATCCACCCGCCGCCCGAGGGGGGTTGGGAGGGGACATGGGGACGAGCCAGGACGCGCGCCGCACGGCGCGCATGCAGTTCGAGCGCGAGGCGCTCCAGCACCTCGACGCGCTGTACGGCTTCGCGCTCAAGCTCGCGCGCGCGCGCGACGACGCCGAGGACCTCGTGTCGGACACGATGCTGCGCGCGTTCGAGCGGTGGGAGCAGTACCGGCTCGGCACCAACATCCGGGCCTGGCTGTTCACGATCCTCTATCACGTGTTCGTGAGCCGCAAGCGCCGCATCGACGCGCGCGAGGTGCAGCCGCACGACGACGGCGACGGCTGGAGCGCGCACGAGGCGATCGGCGACGCGGACCCGGAGCGCACGTTCTACGACTCGTTCCTGGACGAGGAGATCACGCGCGCCATCGCCGCGCTCCCGACCGAGTACCGCGCGGCCGTCGTGCTGAGCGACGTGCAGGGGCTGCGCTACGCCGAGATCGCGCAGGTGCTGCACGTGCCCGAGGGGACGGTGAAGTCGCGCCTCTTCCGCGGCCGCCGCATCCTGCAGCGCAAACTCGCGGGCTACGCGGTCGAGATGGGCTACCTCAAGCTGGCGCCCACCGCCGCCTGACGGCGGCGCGCGGCGCGCTCAGCGCGGCAGCGCGTGCTGCCGCGCGCGGTGCCGCGCGGCCTTCGCGCGGTTGCCGCACGTCGCCATGTCGCACCAGCGGCGGCGCCCGTTCTTCGTCGTGTCGAGGAAGACGCGCGCGCAGCGCGGGTCGGCGCAGCGGCGCACGCGCGCCAGCTCGCCCGCGATCAGCGACTCCGCGGCGGAGTCCACGATGGGCACCATGAGCGCGGCGAACGCGTCGCCCACCGTGACGAACGTGCGCGCGTAGCCGCCGTCCGCGCGCTCCTCCAGCCGGCGCGGGCCGGCGCTGCGGCCCAGCACGCGGTTGATCTCCGTCAGCGCGTCGCCCCGCGCCTTCGCGGACGCCGCGCCCCGCTCGGCCAGCGCGCGCAGCGCTGCGCGCACGCGCCGCGCATCGACCAGCGACGCCGCCGCGCCCGCGGGCTGCTGGTAGGCGCGCCGCCGGATGCCCGCCGCGCGCTCCGCGTCCAGCACGTCGCTCGCCTGCAGCCAGTCGACGAACACGTCGAAGTCGAGCAGCACGTCGGCGCGCCGTCCGCCCTCGCCGCGGCGCGCGTCGTCGGTGTTGACGAAGGCGAGCCACGTCGGCGACGGGCCGGACGCGGTGCGCGCGGCGCCGTCGAGCGCGGGGCTCGCGTCCGCGTGCGGCGTGGCGTGCGGCGGGAGCACGCCGGCCGCGACGCGCGCGCGCGTCGACAGCACGCGCGGCGCGACGTCCGCGGCGAGGAGGGTGGGCGCGGTGGCCATTGGTCGGCTAGCATAGGGCTGGGGACGGGGACCGGCAAGCGCGCCGCGTGTCGTGGCCCACGTCTCCGCGTCCGCGACCCGCACCCACCGATCCGTGCTCGATCTCGCCCGCGTGCGCCACGTGGCCGTCGGCTCCGCCAATCCCGTGAAGGTGGCCGCCGCGCGCGCGGTGCTCGCCCGCGTCGCCCCGGACGCCGTCGTCAGCGGCCTCGAGGTGCCATCGGGCGTGCCGGACCAGCCCTGGGGCGACGACGAGACGCGGCGCGGCGCCCGCACTCGCGCGGCCGGGGCACGTGAGCGCGCCGGCGCGGACCTCGGCATCGGCTTCGAGGGCGGGGTGGTCGCCGAGGCGGACGGGAGCGTGCGCTCGTGCGCCTGGGCGGCCGTCGTCGGGCCGGACGGCGCCGAGGGGATCGGCGGGTCGCTGGCGATGCCGCTGCCGGCGGCCGTCGCCCGCCGGCTGCGCGCGGGCGAGGAGCTGGGCCACGCGATCGACGGGCTGACGGGCGAGTCGGGGACCAAGCACCGGGGCGGCGCCGTCGCGGTCCTCACGGCCGGGCTGGTGGACCGGCAGCGGGCGTACGAGGTGATCCTGAGCTACGCGCTCGCGCGCTTCCTCGCGCCGGCCGACTGGCACGCCTGAGCGCGGCGCGGCGTTCGTGGGGAAGCGCCCCCCACAGCCTCCCGCCGCATGCCGCGACACCGTGCCCGTCATGGGGTGGCCAGCCCGTCCGCCGGGTCGGCCGCCGTTAGATTGCAGCCCATGGCTTCCCTGGATTCCTCCCTTTACGTCCGCAAGGGCTTCGGCCTCAAGTCCGAGGTCCAGGCCACCCTCGCCGCCGACTACGACGGCCGGCTGGTGGACCTCATGCGCGAGCGCGACTACACGCTCGAGGCGGGCGGGCTCACGGTGCGCCTGGCCCGCGAGTTCGGCTTCTGCTACGGCGTCGAGCGCGCGGTCGACTACGCCTACCAGACGCGGCACAAGTTCCCCGACCGCACGGTCTGGCTCGCGGGCGAGATCATCCACAACCCGCACGTCAACGCGCGGCTGCGCGAGATGGGCATCGGCTTCCTGTCGGCGACGCCGCTGGACGCGCCGGGCGCGCGCGACGCGCTGCCGGCGTTCGACTACGCGCCCGTGCGCCCCGAGGACGTCGTCATCCTCCCCGCGTTCGGCGTCACCATCCGCGACTTCGAGGTGCTGCGCGCGCTCGGCAGCGTCGTCGTCGACACGACGTGCGGCTCGGTGCTGAACGTGTGGAAGCGCGTCGACTCCTACGCCCGCGACGGCTTCACCGCGCTCATCCACGGGAAGCACTACCACGAGGAGACGCGCGCCACCGCGTCGCAGGTGCAGAAGCACCCCGAGGGGCGCTACCTGGTGGTGCGCGACATGGCCGAGGCGCGCGAGGTGTGCGAGTACATCGAGGGGCGCGGCGACCGTGCGGCGTTCCTCGCGAAGTACGGGCATGCCGCCTCCGCGGACTTCGACCCGGACGTGCACCTCGTGCGCGTCGGCGTCGCCAACCAGACGACGATGCTGGCGCGCGAGTCGCTCGCGATCGCCGACGAGGTGGGCGCCGCGATGGAGCGCGCGTACGGCGCCGAGCATCGCGCCGAGCACTTCCGGTCGTTCGACACGATCTGCTCGGCGACGCAGGACCGGCAGGACGCCGTGAAGGCGCTGCTGGAGGAGCCGCTGGACGTCATGCTCGTGATCGGCGGCTACAACTCGAGCAACACGATCTCGCTCGCCGCGCTCTGCTCCGAGCGCGTGCGGACATACCACATCGAGTCGCCCGAGGCGATCGACGTCGAGCGCGGCGTGGTGCGCTACCGCCCGGTCGGGCGCCACACGGAGGAGGCCGAGGCGGCCGACTGGCTGCCGGCGGGCCCGGCGCGCGTGGGGATCACGGCCGGGGCGAGCACCCCCAACAGCAAGATCGGCGAGATGGTGTCGCGGCTGCTGGCGATGCGCGGCGTCGAGGCCGCCAGGCTGCTCTGAGGAGGCTCCCGTCCCGGGCGCGAGTCGTGCGCTTGGGGGCGGGCATGTCCTTCGAACCCGTCACGCTCGCCGCGCACGGCTCCCAGGTCGAGATCATCCCCGCGCTCGGCGGCAAGATCGCCTCGCTGCGGCTGGCCGATCACGAGTGGCTCTGGACGAGCGACGTCCTGCCGTGGTCCGCGCCGGACGAGACGCTGGCCGCGGACGACGCGGCCTCGTACGTCGAGCTCGCGGACACGGGCGGCTACGACGAGTGCCTGCCCACCGTCGGCGCGTGCCGGCTGCCGGCGGACGTGGCCGGCGTCGGCGGGATGGCGCTCCCCGACCACGGCGAGCTCTGGTCGCAGTACGCCGCGACCGAGCGCGTGGACGGCGGCGCCCACCCCGAGGTCGTCACGCGCTGGCGCGGGCGGCGGATGGCGTACCAGTTCGCGCGCGCGGTCGCGATCGAGCCCGACGGCGCGGTGCGCATGCAGTACACGCTGGAGTCGCGCGCGGACGCGCCGCTGCCGTTCCTCTGGTCGTCGCATCCGCTGCTGCCGCTGACGCCGGACACGCGGCTGGAGCTGCCGATCGCCGCGCGCGTGCGCGTGTGGGCGCAGCACGGCGTCGACCTCGGGGGCGAGCGCGCGGAGCACCGCTGGCCGGTGCTGCGCGTGCGCGACGGCGACGGCGCGCCGATGCGCGAGCGCGACTTCACCTTTCCCGCGCGCGGCGCCGCGCCGTACGCGTGCAAGCTGTTCCTCGACCTGCCACGTCCGACCACCAACGTCGTGCGCGTCGCGGTGGAGCAGGACGGCGCGCGGCTGGAGGTGGAGCTGGACGCGCGCGAGGTGCCCAACCTCGGGCTGTGGCTGAACCACGGCGCGTGGACGCCCTTCACGGAGCGCCGCGGCTACCGCAACCTCGCGTTCGAGCCGTGCATCGGCGCGCCCGATCCGCTGGACGCCGCGCTGGGCGAGTGGGGCGGCGCGGCGTGGCTGGCGCCGGGCGAGGCGCGGCAGTGGACGCTGCGCTGGCGCGGGCGGCGCCGCACGACGGGCTGACGCACGCGAGACCGCGCACGACCGGCGCGCCGCTCCAGCGGCGGGCGCTCGCGCGCGTTCGGCCGCCTTTTGTACAGCGCGCGACCAAATGGGCCGCGCGGGATGGCGCGGCGCCCCGGCGCATCGTGGCCGGAAGTCTGCACTAGGGGAGGGCAGGGACGCGCCGGCGGGTACGCGGCCTCGCCGGCACGGCCGGCACGACAGGGCCCCGCGGCAGTGTTCCGAGAGCATCGAGACGATCATGCGCAACCAGACGTCCGTTCGCGCCGCACGCTTCTCGCCCTTCCACGCCGCTCGCGCGCACGTCGCGCTGACGCTCGCGGCGTCGCTCCTCCTGGCGCCCGCGCCCACCGTGCACGCGCAGGGTGCCGCCGCCACCGTCAGCACCGTCACCACCGCCGCGCCGGCGCCGGACCCGCGCCTCGCGCCGGACTCCGTCGTCACCATCGTGCTCGAGGCGTTCGCGCGCGTCGAGCCGAACCTGCCCACCTCGGGCATCGACATCGCGTACGCGTTCACGGCGCCGGCCAACCGCGCCGTGATCGGCTCGGTGGAGCGCTTCTCGGACGTCGTGCGCGACGGCTCGTACCGGCCGCTGCTGGGCCACCGCCGCGCCGTGCGCAGCGAGATGAGCATCGAGGGCGACCACGCCACGCAGCGCGTCGTGGTCACCACGGTGGACGGGGCGCGGGTGGCCTACACCTTCCGCCTCGCGCGCCAGGTGGACGGCGAGTACAAGGGGTGCTGGATGACGGAGCGCGTGACACGCGAGCCGCCCAGCAGCCTCGCGGCGCCGCAGGTCGCGCTGGCCGCGTCGCCCGAGCGCGCGCCCGGCGCGTGACGTTCGGGCGCGCGGGGGGGTCGGGTGGGCGTGGCACTTCGGCCTCCCTGCCGGGAGTCGGGCCTGACCGTTGGTCCCGGCCTCCGTTCCGTGGCCCGTCGCCGCCGCGCGGCGCGCGCGGCCGGCCGCGCCGGCGCGATCGCCGTCGCCCTCACGGCGCTCGCCGCGTGCGGGAGCTCGCCCGTGGACACGGACGGCGCGCCGTCGCCGATCGACGGCGCGCCGCGCCTGCCGCCCGGCAGCCCCGCCCCCGCGCAGCTGACGGCGGCGGAGACGCGCACGATCCAGGCGACCAACGACTTCAGCCTGGCGCTCTTCCGCGAGGTGAGCCGGCTGCGCGCCGGCCGCACGCTCTTCATCTCGCCGTACAGCGCGGCCGTCGCGCTGGGGATGACGCTCAACGGCGCCGCCGGCAGCACGGCCGAGGCGATGCAGCGCGCCCTCGGCGTCCCGGGGCGCACGCTGGAGGAGGTGAACGAGAGCCACCGGCTGCTCGCGCACCGGCTGGCCGCGGCCGACACGAGCGTCCGCTTCGTCAACGCGAACGCCATCTTCTACAACCGGGACCTGACGTTCGCGCCCGCGTTCTTCGACACGACGCGCAAGTACTTCGACGCGCAGGTCGAGGGGCTGAACTTCGCCGACGCGCCGGCGACGCTGGCGCGCGTGAACGGGTGGGCGCGCGACCGCACGGCGGGGCGCATCGAGCGCATCCTCGACGAGGTGCGGGCCGGCGACCAGGCGATGTTCCTGGTGAACGCGCTCTACTTCAAGGGCGACTGGTCGAGCCCTTTCGAGACCGCGGCGACGCGGAAGGCGCCGTTCACGCGCGCCGACGGCAGCACGCAGCAGGTCGACCTCATGTCGCGCCGCGCGATGTATCCGTACTGGCGCGCGAGCGACCTGGAGGCGGTCGAGCTGCCCTACGGCGCGGGGAGGTTCGCGATGACGGTGGTGCTGCCCGCGAGCGGCCGCACGCTCGACCAGCTGGTCGCGTCGCTCACCGCGCCGCGCTGGCAGCAGCTGACCGACTCGCTGCGCGCGCGCGACCTGCAGCTGTCGCTGCCGCGCTTCACGCTGACGTACGAGGACGAGTGGAAGGACGTGCTGACCGCGATGGGGATGGGCGTCGCCTTCCAGGGCGGGGTCGCGGACTTCACGCGCATGTCGCCCGCCGGCAAGCGGCTGTTCATCGAGTTCGTGAAGCAGAAGACGTTCGTGGGCGTGAACGAGAAGGGCACCGAGGCCGGCGCGGTGACGTCGGTGGGCGTGGGCATCGTCTCCATGCCGCAGGAGCTGAAGGTGGACCGCGCGTTCGTGTTCGCGATCCGCGAGCGCGCGACGGGCGCGCTGCTGTTCGTCGGGAAGGTCGCCGCGATCCCCTGAGCCGGGGCGGCGACGACGGCGCGCGGGCTTGCGCCGGGGCGGGCGGAGGCCGGAACGTTCGGGGAGCGGGAGGCGTAGGAGCCACCCGCTCCCCGTTCGTCCCTCCCGCATCGACCATGTCCCAGCCAACCCTCCGCGCGCGCCGGGTCGCGTGCGCGCTCGCGACGCTGTCCGCGCTGCCGATGGCGCTACCGATGGCGCTGCCGGCGACGCTGCTCGCGCAGGGCGCCGACGCGCCGGGCGCCGCGCGCCGCCCGATGACGTTCGCCGACTTCGCCGCCGTGCAGGCGGTGAGCGACCCGCAGCTCTCGCCCGACGGACGGCACGTGCTGTACGCCGTCCGCACCACCGACGTGGCGGGCAACCGCCGCACGACGACCACGTACCTCGCCGCGACCGCGGGCGACCAGCCCGCGTCGATCCACGACGGCGCGGCGTCCGAGGCGCGCTGGTCGCCCGACGGACGCTGGATCGCCTACGTCACGGGCGGCCAGCTCTGGATCCGCGACGTCGAGGGGCGCACGCGGCGCCAGCTGACGCGGCTGAACGGCGGCGCGACCGGCCCCGTGTGGTCGCCCACCGGCGGCGCGATCGTCTTCACGTCCACCGTGTGGCCGGAGTGCACGACGGGCGGCAACGACGACGCGTGCAACCGCCAGCGCGACTCGGTGAAGGCCGCGAGCAAGGTGCAGGCGTACACGGCCGACCGCCTGCTCTACCGCCACTGGACGAGCGTCGACGCGGGCACGCGGAACCACCTGTTCGCGGTCACCGTCGACGCGCAGGGGAACGCGGGCGCGGCGCGCGACCTCGTGCCCGGCGCCGGGTACGACGTGCCGCCCGGGCCGTTCGGCGGCTCGGAGGGCTACGCGGTCTCGCCCGACGGGCAGGAGGTCGCGTTCTCGGCCAAGGCGCCGACGAAGGACGAGGCGTGGTCGACGGACGTGAACCTGTACGTCGTGCCGATGGCGGGCGGCGCGCCGGCCGTGCTCACGGGCGCGAACGCGGGCGCGGACCAGAACCCGGTCTACACGCCCGACGGGAAGTCCATCGCGTATGCGTCGCAGCGCCGCGCGAAGTTCGAGAGCGACCGCTGGCGGCTGATGCTGCTGGACCGCGCGACGCGCCAGAGCCGCGAGCTGCTCACCGGGTGGGACCGCAACGCCGACGCGTTCGTCTTCGCGCCCGACATGAGCGCGGCGTGGGTGACGACGGGCGACCTCGGGCGGGACAAGCTGTTCCGCGTCGCGCTCCGCGACGGCCGCGCGGTCGGCGCGCCGCAGCTCGTGGTCGGGGACCACAACAACGTCGCGTTCTCGTTCTCGCGCGACCGCGGCACGGTGGCCTGGCTGCGCGACGCCGCCGACCGGCCGGCCGAGGTGTACGTCGCGAGCACCGCGGGCGCGAAGGTCGAGCCGCGGCAGCTCACGCAGTACAACGTGGGCCTCGTGAACCAGCTCGCGCTCGCGCCGGCCGAGGACTTCTGGTTCCGCGGCGCGGACGGCGACAGCGTGCACGGCTTCGTCGTGCGGCCGCCCAACTGGCAGGCGGGGCGCAAGTATCCGGGCATCCTGCTGATCCACGGCGGGCCGCAGGGCGCGTGGCTGGACCAGTGGCACGGGCGCTGGAACTACAACATGCTGGCCGCGCCGGGCTTCGCGCTCATCGTCGTGAACCCGCGCGGCTCCACGGGCTACGGCCAGCGCTTCGTGGACCAGGTGACGGGCGACTGGGGCGGGCGCGCGTACACGGACCTGATGCGCGGCATGGACGCGGCGCTCGCGAAGCACCCGTGGATCGACCGCACGCGCATGGGCGCGACCGGCGGCAGCTACGGCGGCTACATGACCAACTGGATCGCCACGCACGCGCCCGAGAAGTTCAGGGCGCTGGCGACGCACGCCGGCATCTGGAACCTCGAGAACATGTACGGCGCGACCGAGGAGATCTGGTTCACGGAGTGGGAGATGGGCGGTCCGTACTGGGACCCGAAGGCGATGCAGTCGCAGTACCGCCGCTGGTCGCCGCACCTCGGCGCCGCGCGCCTGAAGACGCCGCAGCTGGTGCTGCACGGCGAGATCGACTACCGCGTGCCGTACTACGAGGGCGTGTCGCTCTTCACCGCGCTCCAGCGCCAGAACGTGCCGAGCCGGCTGGTGGTGTTCCCCGACGAGGGGCACTGGATCGGCAAGCCGCAGAACCAGCAGCTGTGGTGGAAGGAGATGCAGGGCTGGTTCACGAAGTACCTGCAGCCCGCGGACGCGCCGCGGACGGCGATGTGAGGCCGCTCCGCGACGACCGCTGGCTCTGGCCGCTCGCCGCGCTGGCGGGCGCGCTGTTCTTCCTCTCGCTGGGGCGGCTCTGGCCGCTCGCGGCGGCGGACCTGACGGTGCCGCGCGCGACGCTCGTGTCGCGCGCGGCGCACGCGCTCCAGGCGCAGGGGCTGCTGGCGCGCGCCAGCGACGTCGACTCGTTCAGCGTCGCGACACGCCTCGCGACCGACGAGGGCGCGCTGGACTACGTCGAGCGCACCTTCGGCCGCGACGCGGCGCAGGCGCTGGTGCGCGGCGGCTCCGCGCTGGTCGAGCACGAGGTGCTGCTCAAGCGCGCCGGCGATCCCGACGCGCGCTGGGCGGCGCTGCACCCCGACGGCGCGCTGCTCGGCTGGTCGCGCGGCGTGCAGGACGACGCGCCGGGCGTGCGGCTGCCGCTCGACGCCGCGCGGCCGCTGGCCGAGTCGGCGCTGACGACCGGGCTGGGCGGACGGCTCGCGCGCGACACGACGACGCCGCCCGCCGCCATCGCGGAGGCGTGGCGCGACGTGCCGTGGACCGAGACCGGCGCCGCGTCGCGCGACCGGCCCGCCCGCACCGACCACTCGTTCACCTACGAGCGGCTGCTGCGCGACCCGCGCGCGCACGGCGGCGAATTGCGCGAGCGCGCGGTGGTGACGGTGAGCGGCGACCGCGTCACGTCGGCGCGGCGCTGGATGGTGGTGCCCGCGGCCGGCGACCGCGCGGCGCGGGCGCGCGAGGCGCCGGTGCGCGCGCTGCAGACGGCGGGCTTTGCGCTGCTGGTGATCGGCGCCGTCGGCGCGCTCGCGGTCTTCCTGCTGCGCCTGCGCGACGGCTCGGCGCGGCTGGGGCGCGCGGCCTACTGGAGCGCGATCGTCTTCGCGTGCGCGTTCCTCACCGGCGTGCTCGCGGACTACGCGCTGCTCGCGGGGTGGGACCCGCTCTGGCCGCGCTGGGTGGCGCGCTTCACCTCGCTCGCCAACCAGTCGCAGGGCACGGCGTGGATGTTCGTGCTGCTGTTCGCCTTCATCGCCGCGGGCGACGCGCTGGACCGCGAAGTCACGGGCGCGGGCGACGCGGGCGGCCGCGGCGCGACGCTCTGGCGGCTGGGGCGCGGCGGCATCGCCGACGCGGCCGTGGGGCTGGCGTCGCTGCGCGGCTTCGCCGTCGGGCTGCTGTGCGGCGGCGTGATGGCGGCCAGCACGTGGCTGCTGGAGCGCACCGCGGGCGCCTACTCCGGCATCCAGCCCACGGGCTTCTTCTTCTACGCGCTGAACAGCAGCGTGCCGTCGCTGGCGACGCTGCTCTTTTTCACCAACATCGCGTTGCTCGAGGAGCTGGGCTACCGGCTGTTCGCGGGGAGCTGGCTGCTGCGCACGTGGCGGCGGCCGTGGATGGCGATCGTGGTGCCGGCGGCCGTGTACGGGCTCACGCACACCGGCCTCTCGTTCCTGCCGCCGCAGGAGCCGTTCTGGGGGCGCGCGCTGGTGATGTCGCTGGTGGGCTGCGTGTGGGGCTGGGCGTTCCTGCGCTGGGACGCGCTGACGGTCGTCACGTCGCACCTCACGGCGGACCTCTTCATCTTCAACTGGCCGCGGCTGGCCAGCGCGCATCCCGACGTGCGGCTGGCCGCGCTGCTCACGGTCTCGGCGCCGCTGCTGCCCGCGCTGGTCGCGGGCGTCGCGGCGCTGGTGCGCGGGCGGGGCGCGCTTGCCGCGTCGACCGGTGGGGCGCATGATGGGGCGCGTGAAGGGGCGGCCGTCGCCCCCGTCCCCCGCCAGGAGTCGCCGTCGTGATCCGCGAGCAGCTGATGAAGGCCCACCCCGAGCGCGACGGCGACTTTCGCTGGCGCGGCGACGGCGTGTCGCGCATCGAGGGGCTGAGCGACGCGGTGTTCGGCTTCGCGGTGACGCTGCTGGTGGTGTCGCTGGACGTGCCGGACACCTTCACCGACCTGGCCGCGATGATGCTCGGCCTGCCGGCGTTCGCGGCGACCTTCACGCTGCTGATCCTCGTCTGGTTCGCGCAGTACCGCTTCTTCCGCCGCTACGGGCTGGAGGACACGCGCACGATCGTCCTCACCGTCGCGCTGCTGTTCGTCGTGCTGTTCTACATCTACCCGCTGAAGTTCCTCTTCCAGACCTTCATCGGGCTGATCCTCGGGCTGGTCGGCTGGAAGCTGGACGTCGCGTGGCTGGCGCCCATCGGCGCGACGTCGCGCGCGGCCATCCGCGGCGACCAGTGGCCGGCGCTGATGTGCATCTACGCCGTCGGCTACGCGGCGATCTACGGCCTGTTCGCGATGCTGCACTCGCACGCGCTGTCGCGGCGCGCGGAGCTGGGGCTGGACGACATGGAGGCGCTCATCACGCGCTACGCGGTCTACGAGAACCTGGTGTTCGTGCTCGTGGCCATGCTGTCGCTCGTCGTGCTGGTGGTGCTGGCCTACGGCGTGGGGGTGCCGATCTACGCCACCGGCTTCTTCGCCGGCTGGTCGTACATGCTGATCTGGCCCTTCCAGGCGGTGCTCGGCCGGCGGCTGGACCGCGAGAAGGCCGCCCTGCGCGCGGGGACCGCGGCGGCCGCGCCCGCGATCGCGCCGGCCTGACCGCGGTCCAGGGTCGCTCGACCCTGGAGTCCGGACGCGTCCGCGCGCACCTTGTCTGCGGCGCCCGGGCGGGCGCCGTCCACCCGTGCCCCCGCGTCTCCCGATGGCCAGCCCCCCGAAGCCGAGCGTCGTCAGCGTCTTCTGCGCCGGCACCGACTACGACGAGAACAGCAAGGACGTCATCGCGCAGCTGTACGCGGCGACCGAGGGGCGGCCCGGCGTCGACCGGTTCTTCTACGCCGGCCCCGGATCGGCCGGCGCGGTCAAGCGCCACGGCGCGGTCGTGAACACCGTCGACAGCACGATGAAGCGCGTGATGCCCGGGCTGGGCGTGATCGCCGGCGCGGCCGGCGTGAACCTCGGCCAGGTGGTGGACACCGCCACGGGCATGAGCATGCACCTCAACGTCGCGGCGGCCGAGCGCGAGGTGAGCGCGGCGTGCGCGCCCGGCATGACGACGGTGAACCTCGCGGGCTGGAGCCGCGGCGCGGTGACGTGCATCGGCATCGCCAACGCGCTCGCGAAGCGCGGCGTGACCAGCATCAACCTGTTCCTCTTCGACCCGGTGCCGGGCACGAAGCTGGTCAACAGCTGGAACTGGACCGAGGAGCTGAACACGCTCCCCGAGGCGGTGAAGAGCACCTCCGTGCTGCTCATGGAGCAGATGGTGGGCGGCATCTCCACCGCGAAGGAGCTGCTGCTGCAGCCGCTCACCACCGCGTTCGCCGGCGGCACGGCGACGGTCTACCCGATGCCCGGGCGCCACAACAGCGCCGTCGAGAACGACTCGTACCTGCCCGAGGTCGCGGCGCTGGGCGAGCACCTGTGCACGCAGTTCCTGCTGGGCAAGGGCACGAAGCTGTCGCGCACGCGCCTGCTGAGCGACGCGGCGGTGGTGGAGCACTACGCGACGGTGAAGCGCTCGCAGAAGAAGGTCGCGGAAGCCTCGGGCTACACGGAGCGCAGCTTCGCCATCGACAACCCGCTGCGCGAGTCGCTGTTCTTCGTGAACCAGCACCACAAGCGGACGTTCGCCACGGTCTACCCGACGGTCGCGCAGGTGCTGGACAGCGCGTTCGAGGTGCCGCGCTGGAACGCCAGCGCCGCCGACGAGGCGCGGCGCATCCGCGGCGGGTCGCCGTCCATGAAGGCGGTGCTGATGGCGGGGCTGGGCACGCTCATCGCCGCGCGCATGCCGACCTTCCCGACCAACCGCCCGCGCCGCGACGCCGAGGACCTGGTGCGCCTGCTGGCCGAGCTGCAGGGCATGACGGCCGAGCAGACGCAGGCCGTGGTCACCGTCTCGCAGACGCCCCCGCCGTCGCTGTTCGCGCCGCGCCTCCAGACGACGACGCGCGGCCCGACGATCAGTGCCGCCGACTCCGACTGGTGACCGCCCCGTGACCGCACCGCCGCTGGACGCGATCCGGGCCTTCCTCGAAGCGCGCGTGCTGCCCCTGGAGCCCGAGCTGCTGCAGCGCGAGTTCCGCGACCTGCTGCCGCGGCTCGCGGCGCTGCGCGCGGAGGTGAAGGCGCAGGGTCTGTGGGCGCCGTTCCTCCCGGCGTCGCTCGGCGGGCTGGGGCTGACGCTGGCCGAGTACGCCGAGGTGAGCGCGGTGCTCGGCACGTCGCCGGTGGGGCACTACGTGTTCAACTGCCAGGCGCCCGACGTCGGGAACATGGAGCTGCTGCACGCGCACGGGGCGCCCGCGCTGCAGAAGCGCTGGCTCGCGCCGCTGGTGGCGGGCGAGATCCGCAGCTGCTTCTCGATGACGGAGCCGGAGTTCCCCGGCTCGAACCCCGTCTGGATGGGCACGCGCGCGGTGCGCGACGGCGACGAGTACGTGATCACCGGCCGCAAGTGGTTCACGTCCAGCGCCGAAGGCGCCGCGTTCGCGATCGTGATGGCGGTGACGGATCCCGACGCGCCGCCGCACCGCCGCGCGTCGCAGATCGTCGTGCCCATGGACGCGCCGGGCGTGCGGCTCGTGCGCAACGTCCGCATCATGGGCGAGGCGGGGAGCGACTGGGCGAGCCACGCCGAGGTGCAGTACGAGGGCGTGCGCGTGCCGGTGGGGAACCGCATCGGGCGGCAGGGCGAGGGCTTCGCGCTGGCGCAGGAGCGGCTGGGCCCCGGCCGCATCCACCACTGCATGCGCTGGATCGGCATCTGCGAGCGCGCGCTGGACCTCATGTGCCGCCGCGCCGTCTCGCGCGAGCTCGCGCCCGGCAAGCCGCTGGGCCTCCAGCAGCAGGTGCAGTTCTGGATCGCGGAGAGCCGCAGCGAGATCGACGCGGCGCGGCTGTACGTGCTGGACACCGCGCGCCGCATCGACGCGGAGGGCGCGGCCGCCGCGCGCGACGCGATCAGCGGGATCAAGTTCCACGTCGCCGGCGTGCTGCAGCGCGTGCTCGACCGCGCCATCCAGGTGCACGGCGCGCTGGGCGTCACGGACGACACGCCGCTCGCGTACTGGTACCGCCACGAGCGCGGCGCGCGCATCTACGACGGCGCCGACGAGGTGCACAAGGCCAGCCTCGCGCGGCGCATCCTGAAGCGCTACGGGCTGGAGGCGCGCGAGTGATCGACCGGCCGGGCGCCGTGCGCCGCGGCGAGGAGCTGGACCCGGCGCCGCTGGCCGCCTTCCTCGCGACCGCGGCGCCCGGCTGGGAGGACGTGCGACCCGACGCGCTGGAGGTCGCGCAGTTCGGGAGCGGCTTCTCGAACCTCACGTACCTGGTGCGCGCGGGGGACCGCGAGCTGGTGCTGCGCCGACCGCCGCGCGGCGTGACGGCCGGCAGCGCGCACGACGTGCTGCGCGAATACCGGCTGCTGACGGCGCTGCGCCCCGCGTTCGGGCGCGTGCCGCGCACGGTGATCGCGTGCGAGGACCCGGCGGTGCTCGGCGCGCCGTTCTACGTCATGGAGCGCGTGACGGGCGTGATCCTGCGCGGCGCGCCGGGCGAGCCGGTGCCCGACGCGGCGACGATGCGCGGCCTGGCGGAGCGCTTCGTCGACGAGCTGGCGGCGCTGCACGCGCTGGACTGGCGCGCGGCGGGGCTGGGCGAGCTGGGCCGTCCCGAGGGCTACGTGCAGCGGCAGGTGGACGGCTGGTCGCGGCGCTGGCTGGCCGCGCGCACCGGCGACGTGCCGAGCATCGCGCGCGCGGCCGCGTGGCTCGCCGAGCATCGCCCGCCCGGGGGCGGCGCGTCGATCATCCACAACGACTTCAAGTACGACAACCTGGTGCTCGCCCCGGCGGACCTGACGCGCGTGGTCGCGGTGCTCGACTGGGAGATGGCGACGCTCGGCGATCCGCTGATGGACCTCGGCACGAGCCTGGGGTACTGGGTCGATCCCGACGACCCGCCGGCGCTGCGCGCGCTCGGGCTGGGGCTCACCGCCGCGCCGGGAAACCTCACGCGCGCGGAACTCGTGGCCCGCTACGCGAGTATATCTGGCCGCGACGTCGGGGACGCGCTCTTCCACTACGTGTTCGGGCTGTTCAAGCTCGCGGTGGTGGCGCAGCAGATCTTCGCGCGGTACGTGCAGGGCCACACGCGCGATCCCCGCTTCGCGGCGCTCGACGGCGCGGTGCGCGCGCTCGGCGGGATGGCCGAGCGGGCGATCACCCTCGGGCGCATCGACCGGCTGGGGTGACGGTGCGGTGTCGTACGCGGCGACGTATCTCGCATCACACGCCGTTACGAGCACGCCGGTCGATCGTGTTTCATGCGCGCGCGCTGCGCGCTATATTTCAGGCAACTCGAGCGGTCGGTCGGGAAGACTCCTGTTTTGACCCGACACTCTTGAAGCCGGGCGTCGTTCCACATCCCGTTGACGTCATGCCCCAGTGCGGGGAAGGCGGAAGGCGGGGGGCCGGTCGCCCAACTGATGCAATGCATCGGGGCTTCAAAACAACCTTCCCGGCAGGCTCTCGAGCCACGCGGCCCGCATCCGGTTCTCCGGCGCGGGCCGCGTGGCGTTTCGTGCGACCCGTTCGCCGTCCCCACCGCCGTGTCCTGCGCCGCGGTGGCGCGTTCCTTCCCTAGTGGGCGTCCGCTTTTCGAGACGAGCACCCACCGGAGGCACGCATGGGCCAGAACGTGAACGGCATGCTGGGAGACGCCGCCCGCCAGGCGGCCGGCACCGCGCGGCAGGCGCTGGGCGAGAGCGCGCCGTGGCTGACGCGCGCCGCGCGGCTGGGCTACGCGGCGCGCGGCGTCGTGTACGTCACGCTCGCGCTCATCGCGCTGCAGGCGGCGCTGGGGCGGCGGCAGGCCGAGGGGCAGCGCGGCGCGCTGCGCGAGATCGCGTCGCAGCCGCTGGGGCAGTTCCTGCTGGTCGTGATCGCGATCGGCCTGTTCGGCTACGCGGCGTGGCGGCTGATCGAGGCCGCGCGCGGCGCCGAGGGCGAGGGGAGCGACGCGAAGGGGATCGGGCTGCGCCTCGCGCACGCGGGCAGCGGGCTCGTGTACGGGTCGCTCGCGATCTCGGCGATCCGCCTGCTGATGGGCGCGTCGGGCGACACGGACGACGAGGCGCGCACCGAGGGGTGGACCGCCCGGCTGATGGCGCTGCCGTGGGGGCGGCTGCTCGTGGCGGCGGTCGGGATCGGCATGCTCGTGTACGCCGGCCAGCAGTTCCGGAAGGCGTTCAAGGGGCGGAAGGTCGTCCGCCACCTGGACCTCCGCGAGCTGTCGCCGGACGCGCAGCGCAACGTCCTGCGCCTGGGCCGGTTCGGCGTGGCGGCCCGGGGCGTGGTGTTCGTGATCGCGGGCACCTTCCTGGTCCTCGCGGCGCGGCACGGCGACCCCACCGAGGCGGCCGGGCTGCCGGGCGCGCTGGAGGCGCTGCAGGCCGCGCCGTGGGGCCCGTGGCTGATGGGGCTGGTGGCGCTGGGGCTGCTCGCGTTCGGGCTGTTCCAGGTCGTGCAGGCGCGCTACCGCGTGCTGCAGACGGTGGACTGAGGCGGCTCGAAGCGGGCCCGGCCGAACGACGGGCGGTCGGGTTGCGCGCGCACGATTCCTGAAGAAGCGTAGGCCCAGGACGCCCGGCCGCTCCCGGCCGGGCGCGCGGGTTCCCCAACGGAGGCGCGTACCATGAACTCGACCGTCGCGATCCTGATGGGCGTGCTCTCGCTGGCCGCGATCTTCGCCGCGATCCGCGTCAGTGGGCGGTCCGAGGCGGGGCGGCGCGCGGCGCCGGGCTACATCGTCTTCGCCTTCGGCGCGGCGACGCAGGGCGCGACCCTCCTCCGCGACACATACAGCACGACGCTCGCACTGATCGCCACGGTGGCGCTGGTGGTCGGCCTGGTGATGATCGCCCGCGGTTGGGCGACGCGATCCGCTCCGGTCTGACGCGACGGCGCACGTGGCACGGCCCCCGGTATCCGCGAGGACGCCGGGGGCCGTGTCACGTTCGGTGATGTAGTCAGTCGCGCAGCGTCGGCAGCGGCTCACCGTCCGGGACGAACCGGAGCGCGACGCCGTTGTTGCAGAAGCGCTGGCCCGTGGGCGCGGGGCCGTCGTCGAACACGTGGCCCTGATGGCCGCCGCAGCGCGCGCAGTGGTACTCGGTGCGCGGCCAGAACAGCTTGAAGTCCTTCTTGGTGCCGAGCGCGCCGGGGATCGGCGTGAAGAAGCTCGGCCAGCCCGTGCCGCTGTCGTACTTGGCGTCGGTGCTGAAGAGCGGGGCGTGGCAGGCGGCGCAGACGTAGGCGCCGGCGCGCTTCTCGTCGTTGAGCGGGCTGGTGCAGGCGCGCTCGGTGCCCTCCTCGAACAGCACCGTGTACTGCTCGGGCGTGAGCACGCGGCGCCACTCCTCGTGCGGCTTCTTCAGCTGGGGCTCGCCGGGAGGCGCGAAGAGATCGGGCATCGGATCCTCGGGGACGCGAACGGGGCGCCGGACCGTCCGGCGCCCCTCCTGTTAGCGCGAAACCGGCGCGCCGGTTCCCGCGCGGCGCGACGTCAGGCCGCCTCGACCTGGAAGATGCCCGCCGCGCCCATCCCGCCGCCGACGCACATCGTCACCATCCCGATGCCGCCGCCACGCCGGCGCAGCTCGTGGATCAGCTGCGTCGTCAGCTTCGCGCCCGTGGCACCCAGCGGGTGGCCGAGCGCGATCGCGCCGCCGTTGACGTTGACCTTCGAGAGGTCCATGCCGAGGTGCCGCGCGACGGCCAGCGCCTGCGCCGCGAACGCCTCGTTGAACTCGAACAGGTCGATGTCCGAGAGCTGCATGCCCGCCTTCTTCAGCGCCTTCGGGATGGCGTTGATCGGGCCGACGCCCATGATGTCCGGGTCGATGCCGGCCACCGCGTACGTCAGCAGCCGCGCCAGCGGCTTCGCGCCCACCGCCTCGGCCTTCTCGCGGCTGGTCACGACGAGCGCCGCCGCGCCGTCCGAGTAGGGGCTCGCGTTGCCGGCGGTGACGGTGCCGTTCGTCTTGAACGCCGGCCGCAGCTTGCCGAGCCCTTCGAGCGACGTGTCGGCGCGCGGCAGCTCGTCGCGGTCGAACACACGATCGACCGTGGTCTTCTTCGCGCCGCTCCACGACACGTCCTGCACGGGCACGCCGACGATCTGGTCGGCGAACACGCCCGACGCGACGGCCTTCGCGGCCTTCTGCTGGCTCTCGAGCGCGAACTGGTCCTGGTCCGCGCGGCTCACGCCGAAGCGCTCGGCCACGCGCTCCGCGGTGAAGCCCATGCCGATGTAGCTCTCGGTCATCTCGGGGTGCAGGCGCGTGTGGTAGCCCGACATCGGCACCTGCGACATCATCTCGACGCCGCCGGCGACGACGACGTCCTGCATCCCCGCGATCACCGCCTGCGCGGCGCTGGCGACGCTCTGCAGCCCGGAGGAGCAGAAGCGGTTGATGGTGGCGGCCGACGCGTCGACCGGGAAGTTGGCCTTCAGCGCCGCCTGGCGCGCGACGTTCAGCCCCTGCGACGCCTCGGGCATCGCGCAGCCGAGGATGACGTCGTCGATCTCGCGCGGGTCGATGCCGCTGCGGTGCACGGCCTCGCGCATCGTCAGCGACGAGATGTCGATCGGCGTCACGCCCGCGCGCGCCAGCGCGCCGTCGGCCTTGCCCTTGGCGACCGCGGTGCGGACCGCGGAGAGGATCACGGCTTCGTGCATGGTCAGTTCCTCAGGGGCTTGCCGGTCTTCAGCGTGTACGTGATGCGCTCCTGCGTCTTCTCGTTGCCGAGGAGCTTGAGGAACGCCTCGCGCTCGAGGTCGAGGATGTCCTGCTCCGTCACGGTGCGCGGCGGGCCGTCGCCGCCGCACAGGACGTAGGCGATCTCGTGCCCGATGGCGACGTCGTGCGCGCTCGCCTGGCCCGCCTCGTGGAAGGAGAAGAGCGCGTACGACAGGTTGCCCATCCCCTCCTTGCCGAGCGCGCGGATGGTGCGCGGCGTCGGCGCGACGTAGCCCGGCGCGAGGTCGAGCACGCGCGCCTTGGCGTCGGCGATGAGGCGGTCGCGGTTCATCGAGATGCGGTCGTGCGCGCGCAGGAAGCCGAGGCGCCGCGCCTCCAGCGCGCTCGTCGACGTCTGCGCGGTCGCGATGAGCCTGAAGGCACGCTTCACCGCCTCGAACGGATCGGCCTCCTCGTACGGCTCCAGCTCCTTCGTGAAGCGGAAGAGCAGCTCCTTCGTGCCGCCGCCGCCGGGGAGCAGGCCCACGCCCGCCTCGACGAGGCCCATGTACAGCTCCGCGTGCGCCTGTACGGCGTCCGCGTGCAGCGTGAACTCCGCGCCGCCGCCGAGCGCCATGCCGGCCGGCGCGACGACGACGGGGAAGGGCGCGTAGCGGATGCTCTGCGTCGCCTGCTGGAACCGGTGGATCGACTTGTCGATCAGGTCCCACATGCCGGCGATGACCGCGCCCGTGCTCTCCGCGAGGTCGGCGCCGGCGCTGAAGAACTTGGGATCGTCGTTGCCGATGACGAGGCCCGCCATCCCGTCGCGCTCCACGCGCTCCAGCGACGTCGCGAGCAGGTCGAGCACCTTGGAGCCGAGCGAGTTGGACTTGCTGCGGAACTCGAAGAGCGCCACGCCGTCGCCGAGGTCGAGCAGCCGCGCGCCCTCGTTCTGCACCAGGACCCTGCCCGGCTGCGCGGCGACGCTCGACAGCCGCAGGTTGCCCGCGATCGGCGCGACCGGATTGTACGTGCCGTCGAAGCCGAGCACCTCCTCGCCGTGCGCGCCCTGGCGGTAGAACGAGCCCTGCGCCTTCCGCAGCAGCTCGGGGACCTCCTCGCCGCGCTTCTCGAGCTCGGACGTCAGCCAGTCGAGGCCGAGCATGTCCATCACGCGGAACGGGCCGGCCTCGTGGCCGTAACCCCACTCCATCGCGCGGTCCACGCTCGGGACGTCGAACGCCAGCGACGGCGACGTCGCGAGCGCGTAGCGCGCGTTGTCGAGCAGCGTCGCGCGCAGGAAGTCGCCGTACTTGCCCGGCAGCGTCTTCAGCCCCGCGATGCGCTGCGCGAGCGGCGCCTTGATGGCCGCCTTGAGCTCCGGCGTCTCCAGCCGCTGCTGCGGCACGTACTGGCTGGCGCGGAAATCCCAGGTCTGGATGTCCTTGCCCACCTTCTTGTAGAAGCCGCCCTGCGTCTTGTCGCCCAGGCGCTTCTCGGCCACCATCTGCTCGAACCAGGCGGGGAGCGGGAAGCTCTCGCCCGTGGCCTGCGCGAGCCCCTTCGTGACGTGCACCAGCACGTCGATGCCCGACAGGTCGCCCGTGCGGAAGGTCGCCGACTTGGGGCGGCCGAGCAGCGCGCCGGTGAGGCCGTCGACCTCGTCGATCGTGAGGCCGAACTCCTCCATGCGCGCGATCGTGCGGTTCATGCCGTGCACGCCCAGGCGGTTGGCGATGAAGCCCGGCGCGTCCTTGCTGATCACGACGCCCTTGCCCAGCAGCGTCTCGCCGAACGCGCGCACGCTGTCGAGCACCGCGGGATCGGTGTCGGGCGTGGGGATCAGCTCCAGCAGGTGCATGTAGCGCGGCGGCGCGAAGAAGTGCGTGCCGAGGAAGTGCCGCTTGAACCGGTCGCTGCGCCCCTGCGTGAGCACCTGCATCGGGATGCCCGACGTGTTGGACGAGACGATCGCGGTCGGCTTGAGGATCGCCTCGAGCCGCTCGTAGAGCGCCTGCTTGGGGCCCGGCTGCTCGATGATCGCCTCGATCACGAGGTCGCAGTCCTTCAGCAGCGCGAGGTCGTCCTCGGTGTTGCCGGTGCGGACGAGCGCCGCGCGGTCGGCGTCCATGAAGGCGGCCGGCTTCCCCTTGAGGAGCTTCTGCACGGCGCCCTTCGGGATCGCGCCGCGGTCGGGTCCTTCGGCGGGGATGTCGAGCAGGACGACGGGCAGGCCGGCGGAGGCGGCGAGGGCGGCGATGCCGCTGCCCATGGTGCCCGCGCCGATGACGCCGACGGAGCGGATGCGCGGGCGGGCGGCCGGCGCGGGGGCGGACGGGCCGAGGTCGAAGCCGAGGTCGAGGCCGGTGAACGCCGTTCGGCTGGGTCCGGCCGTGGAGGTCTCTTGGGACATCGTGGGGCGGCGCTCCTCAGGTGCGAGGTCAGGGCGGGCGGCGCGGGCGCGCTCGCCGGCCCGCGAAACATCCCACCCGGTCCGCGCCGACGGAAGGGCCCGATCGGGGGAGGGACGGTGACCGGCGGCACCGATCGCCCGGGTCGGGCCCGCCGGCGCGAGCGCGAGGGGCACGCCCGTTGCCTTGGTGGAGGACGCCCCGGCGCAATCGTGCGACGGGCCCTCCAGGAGAATCCATATGACGCTGCTCACTTGGCTCATCGTCGGACTGGTCGCCGGACTGCTCGCCTCGTTCGTGATGGGCGGGGTCGGCTACGGCCTGATCGGTGACATCATCATCGGCATCATCGGCGCCTTCGTCGGCGGCTGGCTGTTCAGCGCGCTCGGCGTCGCGACGCCGCTCGGCGGTCTCGCGGGCTCGATCCTCGTCGCGTTCATCGGCGCGGTGGTCCTGCTCTTCATCCTGCGCATGATCCGCGGCGGCAGTCGACGGGTGGTGTAACCCTCGTCCGCGCGTGACACGACGAAGGGCCCGGGGGATCGCACCGGGCCCTTCGCAAGTTCCGGCGCGTCGGGCGTCGCTCAGGGCACGCGCGTAGCCGTCCACTGCAGGCCCCACGTGTGGCACGTGCTGCCGTGG
>CBHYLO010000010.1:0-21321 GCA_966128675.1 uncultured bacterium
GGTAGGCCTGCAGCGCCGACAGGTAGCGGCGCGACGTCAGCGCCAGCGCGACGTCCAGGTAGCGCCGCCGCTCGCTCGGGCTCCCCGCCACCAGCACGACGTCGCCCGGCGAGAAGATCACGCTCGGCACCGCGCCCAGCGCGTCGCTCAGGCGCGGCACCTCGGCGCCGTCGATGCGCACGCGCTTGCGCTTGGTCGCGCGCTCGAAGCCGACGCCGACCTCGCGCTCCACCACGCGGTCGGCGCGCGCGGTGCCGGCCTCGCCCGCCGGCACCGCGACCTCCGCCGACACGTGGAAGCCGGCCGCCCCGAAGCGCACCAGGTCCGCGTCGCGCGCGCCGCGCACGGAGCGCAGCAGCTCCAGGTAGTAGACCGACTCCAGCAGGTTCGTCTTGCCGTGGCCGTTCTCGCCGACGATGGTCAGCCCGTCCGGCGGCACCGCGAGGTCGACGCGCTCGAGGTTGCGGAAGTCGCGCACCACCAGCCGCCGCAGCTCCACGCGCGGCACGCGCACGCGCTCGGGGGTGCTCTCCGGCACGCTGGGCGACGGCGCGTCCTCCGCGCGCGGTGCGGCCTCGCCCACGACGGCGGTCAGCGCCCGCGGAACTGCGGCGCGCGCTTGGCCAGGAACGCCGACGTCCCTTCGGCGCGGTCCTCGGTGGCCGCCGCGAGCCCGAACGCGTTGGCCTCGAACTGCTGCGCCTCGTCGAACGCGAGGTCGTAGCCCGCGTTCACCGCCTCGATGCACAGCGCCAGCGCGACCGGCGCGTTCGCGGTCATCGCCGTGGCCATCGCGCGCGCGCGGTCCAGCAGCTCGGCCGCCGGCACGACGGCGTTCGCGAGGCCGATGCGGTGCGCCTCGGCGGCGTCGATCATCTCGCCCGTGAGCAGCAGCTGCAGCGCGCGCCCGCGGCCCACCAGGCGCGCCAGCCGCTGCGTGCCGCCGTAGCCCGGGATGAGGCCGAGCTTCACCTCGGGCTGCCCGAACTTCGCATGCTCCGACGCGAGGCGGATGTGACAGGCCATCGCCAGCTCGCAGCCGCCGCCGAGCGCGAAGCCGTTGACCGCGGCGATGGTGGGCTTGGGCGACGTCTCGAACTTCCGGAACACCTCCTGGCCCAGGCGCGCGCGCCGCTTGGCGTCGAGCGGGTCGGCCTGGCCGATCTCGGAGATGTCGGCGCCGGCGATGAACGCGCGCCCCGCGCCCGTCAGGATCACCGCGCCCACGTCGTCCCGCTCGCGCAGCTCGTCGATCGCCTGCCCCAGCTCGCGGATCACGAGGTCGGCGAGCGCGTTGAGCTTGTCCGGCCGGTTGACCGTGAGCACGGCGATGCGGTCGGCGACGTCGAGGGTCAGCGTCTGGAAGGCCATGGCGGGGAGTGCGGTCGAGGGGCGCGGGGCGTCCGGCACGCGCACCGGGACGCCGATTCTCGGGCGCGGAAAGCTACGCAGGCGGACCACAATTTGCTTCGGCCCGCCTAAGTCATGGCGCACCAATGGATTCTGCGCAGAGGCACGAAGCGGGGCGGCTTCCGGTACGTGGCGCCGGGCGGGAAGCCGGCGTCGGCGGCCGCGCGCGCGCGCGCCGAGGCGCTGGCCATCCCGCCCGCGTGGACCGACGTGCACGTGGCGACGTCGCCGACCGCCGCGGTGCAGGCGTGGGGCTACGACGCGAAGGGGCGCAAGCAGTACCGCTACCACGCGCAGGCGGCCGAGCGCGGGCAGCTGCGCAAGTACTACCGCGTGCGGCAGATGGCGCGCGACCTGCCGGCCATCCGCGACGCGCTGTCGCGCGACGTCGGGACCGCGCGCCGTCGGAGCACGAGCGCGCTCACGAAGCAGCGCGTCGCGGCCGGCGTCGTGCGGCTCATCGGCGAGGCGTTCTTCCGCGTCGGCAACGAGCGCTACGCGCAGGAGAACCGCACCTTCGGCATCGCCACGCTGCGCAAGCGGCACGTGAAGCGCCTGGGCGACCGCGTGGTGTTCGACTACGTCGGCAAGGAGTCGATCCGCCAGCGCCAGACGGTGTGCGACCCGACGCTGGTGGCGCTGGTCGACGCGCTGGCGAAGACGCCGGGACCGCGCCTCTTCCGCTACCGGGACGAGTCGGGCGCCTGGTGCGACCTGAGCGCGCGCGACGTCAACGAGTACCTGCACGACGTGCTGGCGGTGCCGTACACGGCGAAGGACTTCCGCACGTGGGGCGGGACGCTGCGGCTGGCGACGATCCTGGCGGACCTCGGCCCTGCGGACACGGAGCGCGAGGCGAAGCGGAACGTGAACCTCGCGCTGCGGCTGGTCGCCGCGGAGCTGGGCAACACGCCGACCGTCTGCCGGCAGTCGTACGTGCACCCGATGGTGGTCGCGCGCTACATGGACGAGGGCGTGACGATCGCGCCGTTCCTGCCGCGGCGGGCCGCGGGGCGCGCCGGCGCGCAGTCGCCCGAGGAGCGCGCGCTGATCGGATTCCTCGACCGCTACTTCCCTGAGCGGCGCACGACGAAGCGCGAGCGGCGGCGGACGGCGCGGGAGGAGACGAGCGATCGGCGGGAGGTCGGGGTGTGAACGCGTTGCGGACTGCGGGCTGCGGATCGATGGCCGCTCGGGATGCGCCGTCGTTGGATCCGCAGTCCGCAGTCCCCGGACCGCAGTCCGCAGCGCCTGCCTCGCCGAACGCCCGCCCCGCGCGCTAGACTAGCCCCGATGTCGACCGTCACGTCCATCGGCTGGTCGCCCGCGGGCGACGCCCTCCGCATCCTCGACCAGCGCGAGCTGCCGCACGCCTGCGTCGAGCGCGACCTGCGCACCGTCGACGCGGTGTGCGACGCGATCCGCACGCTCGCGGTGCGCGGCGCGCCGGCCATCGGCGCGGCGGGCGCGATGGGGCTGGCCGCGGCGATGGCGCCGCGCGCGGGCGAGACGCGCGACGCGTGGATCGCGCGCCTCCGCGACTCCGCCGCGCGCATCCGCGCCGCGCGGCCCACCGCCGTCAACCTCCCGTGGGCCGTCGATCGCGTGCTGGCCGCCGTCGCGGCGGCGGACGCCGGCGGCGCGGCCGACGTGGCGACGCTGTCCGCCGCGCTGCGCGAGGCGGCGGACGCGATCCTCGTCGAGGACCGCGCGATGTGCCGCGCGATCGGCGAGCACGGCGTCGCGCTGCTACCCGACGACGCGCGCGTGCTGACGCACTGCAACGCCGGCGCGCTCGCGACGTGCGGCATCGGCACCGCGCTGGCGCCCGTATACGTCGCGCACGAGCGCGGGCGGCGCGTCGCCGTCTGGGCCGACGAGACGCGGCCGCTCCTGCAGGGCAGCCGGCTGACCGCGTGGGAGCTGGCGCAGGCCGGCGTGCCCGTGACCGTCATCGCCGACGGGATGGCCGCGGCGCTGCTGCGCACCGGCACCATCGACGCGGTGCTCGTGGGCGCGGACCGCATCGCCGCCAACGGCGACGCCGCGAACAAGATCGGCACCTACGCGCTGGCGCTGGCGGCGCGCGCGCACGGCGTGCCGTTCTACGTGCTCGCGCCCTCGTCCACCATGGACGTCGCGACGCCCGACGGCGCGCGCATCCCGATCGAGGAGCGCGACGGCGACGAGGTGCGCGCGCCGATGGGCCGTGCCGCCGCGCCCGCGGGCGTCGCCGTCTGGAATCCCGCCTTCGACGTCACGCCCGCGCACCTCATCACGGCGATCGTGACCGAGCGCGGCGTGCGCCACCCTCCCTACGACTTCGCCGCGCCGTGACGACGATCCTCTCCATCGACCAGGGCACCACCGGCACCACCTGCCTCGTCGTCGACGCGGCGGGGCGCGTGCGCGGGCGCGGCTACCGCGAGCTGGCGCAGTCGTATCCCGCGCCGGGGCTGGTGGAGCACGACGCGCTGGAGATCCTCGCGACCGTGCGCGCGGCGGCGCGCGAGGCGGTCGCCGCCGCGGGCGCGCCACCGGCCGCGATCGGCATCACCAACCAGCGCGAGACGGTCGTGCTGTGGGAGCGCGACACCGGTCGCCCCGTGCATCCCGCGCTGGTGTGGCAGGACCGGCGCACGGCGGCGCGCTGCGCGGAGCTCGCGCCGCGCGCGGCGCTCATCGGCGAGCGCACGGGGCTCGTGGTCGATCCATACTTCAGCGCCACGAAGCTCGAATGGCTGCTGTCGCGCGACGACGCGCTGCGCGCGCGGGCCGAGCGGGGCGAGCTGGCGGCTGGGACGATCGACACGTGGCTGATCTGGCAGCTCACCGGCGGCCGCGTGCACGCCACCGAGCCCACGAACGCGTCGCGCACGATGCTCTACGACCTGGAGCGCCGCGCGTGGAGCGACGAGCTGTGCGCGCTCTTCGGCGTCCCGCGCGCGATCCTCCCCGAGGTGCGCCCGTCGCTCGGCGACTTCGGGACGGCGGTGCCCGACGTGCTGGGGTTCGCGGCGCCCATCCTGGGCGTCGCGGGCGACCAGCAGGCCGCGCTGTTCGGGCAGGGCGGCTGGGAGACGGGCGTCGCGAAGAACACGTACGGCACGGGCGCGTTCCTCCTCCGCAACTGCGGCGGCGTGCGGCCGGCGGGCGGCGGCGGGCTGCTGACGACGATCGCCTGCGGCCCGACGGGCGAGCCGGTCTACGCGCTGGAGGCGTCGATCTTCATCGCCGGCGCGGCGGTGCAGTGGCTGCGCGACGGCCTCGGGATCCTCGACTCCGCCGGGGAGAGCGAGGCGCTCGCGCGCTCGGTGGCGTCCACCGACGGCGTCTACTTCGTGCCCGCGCTCACCGGGCTCGGCGCGCCCGACTGGGAGCCCGCGGCGCGCGGCACGATCGTCGGGCTGACGCGCGGCACCACGCGCGCGCACCTGGCCCGCGCGGCGCTCGAGGCGATGGCTTACGCGACGGCCGACGTGCTCGACGCGATGCGCGCCGCGGCCGCCGGCGACGGCGCGAGCGACGGCGCGCCGCTCCGCGTGGATGGCGGCGCGACGACCAACGAGTGGCTCGTGCAGTTCCAGGCGGACGTCCTCGGCGCCGTCGTCGAGCGGCCGGCGCAGGTCGAGTCGACCGGGATGGGCGCGGCCGGGCTGGCCGGGATCGCCGCGGGCATCTGGCCCGACGCGCCGGCGTTCCTGGCGTCGCGCCGGTTCGCGCGCTTCGCGCCGGGCGACGGACGGGCGGCCGCCGAGGCGGGGCGCGCGGGGTGGCGGCGCGCCGTGCGGGCGGCGCTCGCGTGGGCCCGCGACGACGCCTGACCGGCGCGAGGAGACCCGGCGGAACCCGGGGCGGCCGGCGGGGTCTGCCTCGGGCCGCACCCGACCCCGCATGACGTCCCTCCCGATCCTCCCCACCGCCCAGCTGCCGGCCGCGCTCGACGCGCACCGCGACGCCCTGTCCGCGTGCCGGCGCTGCACGCCAACGCTCCCGCTCGGCGCCCGCCCGGTGCTCTCGCACGCCGTCGCCCCGCGCGTGATGCTGGTCGGCCAGGCCCCGGGGCCGAGCGAGGCGGGCGGCGGCCGGCCGTTCATCGGACGCTCCGGGCGGACGCTCTTCCGGTGGATCGCCTTGGCGGGGCTGCCGGAGGAGGAGGCGCGCCGCGCGCTCTACATCGCCGCGGTGACGCGCTGCTATCCCGGACCGCATCCCGGCGGGCGCGGCGACCGCGTGCCGTCGCCGGCCGAGCGGGCCGCGTGCGCCCCGTGGCTGGCGAGCGAGCTGGCCATCGTGCGGCCGGCGCTCGTCGTGCCCATCGGCCGGCTGGCGATCGACCGGTTCCTGGGCGGGGAGGCGCTGTCGGCGCTGGTGGGCGAGGTCCACGACGTGGAGGTCGACGGCGTCGCGACGCGCGTGCTGCCGCTGCCGCATCCGTCGGGCGCCAGCGGGTGGCTGAACGCCCCCGCCCACCGCGCGCTGCTCGACCGCGCCCTGCGGCACCTGGGCGCCGCGTTCCGGGCGCTCGGCCTCGTCGCGGACGGTCCGGTGGACCTGCCGGCCGGCGTGGCGGCCTGAGTGCGCGGGCGCCCGCTCGCCGCGCTGACGGCCGCCGTCGCCGCGCTGCCCGCGTCGCGCGGCCTCGCCCAGCCGCCGACCGACTCCGCGCGCGTCGCGGCCGTCGCGTCTCCGCCGCCCGCGCCGGCCCCGCCTCGCGCGCCGGACCCGTGGCTCGGCAGCGACAAGGCGAGGCACTTCGTGCTCGCCGGGATGGTGCAGGGCACGGCGTTCGGCGTCGCGACCGCGGCCGGCGTCGAGGGCCGGCCCGCGCTCGTCGCCGCGTCCGTCGCCACGGCGGTCGCCTCGGTCGGGAAGGAGGTCCACGACCGGCGGCGCGGCGGCCGCTTCAGCGCGCGCGACCTCGCGTGGGACGCGCTCGGCGGCACCCTCTGGGGCGTCCTGCTGGCGCGCAGCGGCCGCTGACGATGTCCGCAGGTCGCTGACGGACGCATCACGCCCGACGCCGCGGGAACGCTCTATATTGTCGGGGCACGACCGGCGCCGCCTTCGGGGCCGGGCCCTCGGTAACGCTATTTTTTGTGGGTGCACGCCGGGGGCGGGGTGGGGGGCGGGCCCCACCACATTGTTTTGTTCGGCGGTCGGCGCCCCCGGGACGGGGGTCTCAGGTCATGAAAGCGCGCAACAAGTTCCTGATCGGCGGTGCCCTCGTCCTGGGCAGCGCCAGTTATCTCATGGCGAGCTCCATCGAGGACACGGGGCAGTACTTCCTCACGCCCACCGAGCTGCAGGCGAAGGTGGCGAAGGACCCGTCGTTCCGCGACCAGGGCGTGAAGGTCGGCGCCCGCGCCGTGCCCGGCACGATCGTGCGCGACCCCAGCGGGCGCTCGCTGACGTTCGTGATGGCCGACCTGCTCGACTCGACGAAGACGTATCCGGTCGTGTACCGCGGCATCGCGCCCGACACGTTCACGGACGGCGTCGAGGTCGTGGTCGAGGGGCGCCTGGGCCCCGACGGGACGTTCCGCGCCACGACGCTGCTCGCCAAGTGCGCGTCGCGCTACGAGAACGCGCCGGACAAGAGCGAGCCGGGCTATCAGGAGTACCAGGCGTACAAGCAGACGCCGGGCTACCAGCAGCGGCATCCCGCCGGCGTCCCGAAGACCGCCGCTCCCTCGCCGCAGCCCTGACCCGTGGGCGACTCGATCTCCTCGGGGCTGATCCTCGTCGGTGAGCTGTCGCTGTGGGTGGCCATGCTGATGGCCGCCTGGAGCGCCACCGTGTCGTTCGCCGGCGCGCGCGATGCGCGCGCGGACCTCGTGCACTCGGGCGAGCGCGCGCTGTACGCGACGTTCGGCTTCGTCGTGCTGGCGTCCATCGGGCTGTGGACCGCGCTGTTCACGCACGACTTCTCGATCAAGTTCGTCGCCAGCTACACGAGCGCGAACCTGCCGAAGATCTACACCTTCACCGCCTTCTGGGCGGGGCAGGCGGGCTCGCTGCTGTTCTGGACGCTGATCCTCGCCGGCTACGCGGCCGCCGCGGTGGCCAGCGGGCGCGGCGAGCGCACGCGCGCGTTCCTGCCGTACGTCACCGGGACGCTGAGCGTCGTCACGCTCTTCTTCCTGGCGACGATGTGCTTCGGCGCCAACCCGTACGAGCGCCTCGACTGGACGCCGGCCGACGGGCGCGGGATGAACCCGCAGCTGCAGAACCCGGGCATGGCGATCCATCCGCCGATGCTCTACCTCGGCTACGTCGCCACCGTGGTGCCGTTCGCCTACGCGATCGCCGCGCTGGTGACGCGCAAGCTGGACGCCGAGTGGCTGGTGCCGGTGCGCCGCTGGTCGCTGATCTCCTGGTTCTTCCTCACCATCGGCATCACGCTCGGCATGTGGTGGGCGTACGTCGAGCTGGGCTGGGGCGGCTACTGGGCGTGGGACCCGGTCGAGAACGCGTCGCTGCTCCCGTGGCTCACGGGCACGGCGTTCCTGCACTCGATCATGATCCAGGAGAAGCGGGGGATGCTCCGCAAGTGGAACGTCGTGCTGGTGGCGACGACCTTCCTCCTGTCGATCTTCGGCACGTTCATCACGCGCTCGGGCATCATCCAGAGCGTGCACTCGTTCGCGCAGTCGCCGGTCGGCAACTGGTTCGCCGGCTTCCTGGCGCTCAGCGTCGCGGTGACCGCGTACCTGATCGCGACGCGGCTCAAGGACCTGTCGTCGAAGGCCGAGCTGGAGAGCATGGTGAGCCGCGAGGCCGCCTTCCTCTACAACAACCTCGTGCTCGTCGGGATCTCGTTCTCCGTGCTCTGGGGCACGCTCTTCCCGATCCTCAGCGAGTGGGTGAAGGGCGAGAAGATCACGGTCGGCCCGCCGTTCTTCAACACGGTCAACGTCCCGCTCGGGCTCCTGCTGCTGGCGCTGACGGGCATCGGGCCGCTCATCGCCTGGCGCCGGGCGTCGGTGCAGAACCTCCGCCGGCAGTTCACCGTCCCGGTGGCCGTCGGCCTCGCGACCGGCGCCGCGCTCGTGGCGCTCGGGATGCGCGACTTCTACGCGGTGGTCTGCTACACGCTGGCCGGCTTCGTCTTCGGCACCATCGGGCAGGAGTTCTGGAAGGGGACGCGCGCCCGCATGTCCATGCACGGCGAGAACGCTTTCGCCGCGCTGACGCGCCTCGTCGCCCGCAACCGCCGCCGCTACGGCGGCTACGTGGTGCACTTCGGGATGGTGACGATGTTCGCCGCCTTCGCCGGCATGGCGTTCAAGAAGGAGTTCGACGTCACGCTCACCAGCGGCCAGACGTACGCGGCGAAGGATCCCTGGGGCCACAGTTGGACCTTCACCAGCCAGGGCGTCTCGTCGTACAAGGCGCTCAACCGCTACGTCACCGCGGTGGGCCTCGACGCCACGCGCGACGGGAAGCGGGTGGGGATCATCACGTCGGAGAAGCGCCAGCACGTCGACAGCCGCGACCAGCCCACCTTCGAGCCGTCCACCGAGGTCGGCATCCTGGAGGGCGGGAAGCAGGACGTCTACGTCGTGCTCGCGGGCGTCACCGGCGCCGACAAGGCCGAGATCCGCATCGCCTTCAACCCGCTCGTGTGGTGGGTGTGGTTCGGCGGCATCGTCATGGGCGTGGGCGGGCTGATCGTCATGTGGCCGCAGGCCGAGCGTCGCACCGCGCGCCGCGAGAGCGGCTACGTGGCCGTGCTGCCGCCGGCCGCCGCCGGCGCGCCGCCCGAGCCGGTGGGGGCGCGATGAGCGAGCGGTCGGAGACCACCGCGCACTACGAGATCGGCGGGTACGTGCTGTCGCGCCGCCGCTTCCTCGGCGCGCTCGGCGCGGGCTGGGCGACGGCGACCGTCACCGCCGCCGCGACCGCGATCGCGCAGCAGGAGACGCAGCCCGACGCGCAGACGCAGCAGTCCGCCGCGTCGAACGTCGCGATGGACCAGGGCGCGGCGAAGACGGTGCGCCGGCCACCGAAGCCCGGCGCGACGCCGGTCGTCGACGTCGCCGCGCGCGACGCGCTGGAGCACCAGATCAAGTGCCAGTGCGGCTGCACGCTCGACGTCTACACCTGCCGCACGACGGACTTCAGCTGCCAGGTGTCGCCCGCGATGCACCGCGACGTGCTGTCGCTGGTCGAGGGCGGCTACACGGCCGACGAGATCATCGCCGCCTTCACCGACACGTACGGGCAGCAGGTGCTGATGGCGCCGAAGCGCGAGGGCTTCAACCTCGCCGGCTACGCGATGCCGTTCGCGGCGCTCGGCACGGGCGCGGTGGTGGTGGCGGCGCTGATCCGGAAGTGGGGCCGCCGCGCGGCGGTGGTGCAGGCCGCGCACGAGGCGCGCGTCGCGAGCGCGGCGCCCGTCGGGGTCGACGCCAGCGCCGACGAGCTCGCGCGCCTCGAGGCGGCGGTGCGCGGGGACGCGCGATGATGCTCCTGGCGATTCCGGACGGCGCCCTGGCGCTGGGCCTCGGCACCGCGCTGGCGCTGGGCGCCGCGGCGCTCGTGCTGCGCCCGCTGCTGGGCGACATGGTGGCCGAGCCGCCGCGGCCGCCCGCGCCGCCGCGCGCGGACGCCGAGCAGGCGGGCGCGATCGAGGCATTGCGCGAGATCGAGTTCGACCGCGCGACCGGCAAGCTCTCCGACGCGGACTACGCGGCGCTGCGCGCGACGTACACGCGCGAGGCGCTGGCGGAGATGCGCGCCCGCGACGCGGCCACCGCGGTGGCGACGCTGCCGGCGGGGGCCGAGGACGCGGTGGAGGCGGCGCTGCGCGACTTCCGCGCGCGCGCGGCCCGCTGCCCCGAGCACGGCGCCCGCCCCGAGGCGGACGCGCGCTTCTGCTCGGAGTGCGGGCGCTTCCTGGGCGGGCGCTGCCCGGGCTGCGGCGCCTCGTGCGACGAGCCGGGCCAGCGCTTCTGCGGCGACTGCGGGACGGCGCTGGCGGCCTGAGCCCGTGCGGGGCGCCTACGAGGCGCCCGCGTCCTCGCCCGTCGCCTCGGCCGCGATCCAGCCGAGGTAGCGCGGCAGCCCCGCGTGCACCGGGAGCGCCAGCAGCTCGGGCGTGTCGTACGGGTGCAGGCGGTCGAACGCCTCCTTGAGCCCGTCGAGCCGCTCGCGGCGGGTCTTCAGCAGGACGACGACCTCGCGCTCGTCGGCCATCTTTCCCTCCCATCGGTAGAACGACCGCGCCGGCGGGAGGATCGTCCCGCAGGCGATCAGCCGCAGGTCGAGGAGGGTCCGGACGAACGGGACCGCCTCCTCCTCGGAGGCGAGGGTCGTGAGGACCACGACGGTGGCGTCGGGCATGGCGGCGGCGGGGACGGGAAGCCTGCGGGCACGCGCTCGCCGGCAAGCTCGCCGGTGGGCCGGCGCGCCGCCATGGGCATTCCGCGGCGCCTCCCGAAGATTTCCCGATGCCGCCGCTTGTCTGGAGCGCGCCGGGCGGTGAGCTTACGCAGGTTATGGCAGAAGAAGCCCTGATCGTGCGCGGCGCGCGCGCGCACAACCTCAAGAACGTCGACGTCACCATCCCGCGCGACAAGCTCACCGTCATCACGGGCTTGTCGGGCTCCGGGAAGTCGTCGCTCGCCTTCGACACCATCTACGCCGAGGGACAGCGGCGCTACGTGGAGTCGCTCTCGGCCTACGCGCGCCAGTTCCTCGGGCTGATGGAGAAGCCCGACGTCGACGTCATCGAGGGCCTCTCGCCGGCGATCTCGATCGAGCAGAAGAACACGGGCAACAACCCGCGCTCGACGGTCGGCACGGTCACCGAGATCTACGACTACCTGCGCCTGCTGTACGCGCGCGCCGGCACGCCGCACTGCCCGAACTGCGGGCGCGCCGTGCAGCGCCAGAGCCCCGTGCAGATCGCCGAGACGGTGCTGACGTGGGACGAGGGCACGCGGCTCGAGATCCGCGCGCCGCTCGTGCAGGGCCGCAAGGGCGAGTTCCGCGAGCTGTTCGAGGGCGCGCGCAAGCAGGGCTTCGTGCGCGCGGTCGTCGACGGGGAGCTGATCGAGCTCGCCGACCCGCCGAAGCTCAACAAGCGGCAGAACCACAGCATCTCCGTCGTCGTCGACCGCCTGGTGGTGCGCGCGGAGGATCGCGGCCGCCTGACCGACTCGCTGGAGACCGCGCTGCGGCTGGCCGACGGGCTGGTGGAGGTCGTCGAGTACTCGGCCGACGCGGGCGCGCAGCCCGACGTGCACCTGTTCTCGGAGCGTTACGGCTGCCCGGTGTGCGGCATCTCGCTGCCCGAGCTGGAGCCGCGCCAGTTCTCGTTCAACTCGCCGTTCGGCGCCTGCCCGTCGTGCGGCGGCCTCGGCACGCGCAAGGAGGTGAGCGCGCAGCTGGTCCTCGGCGATCCGAGCATCAGCATCCTCGAGGGCGTGGTGCTGCCGTGGGGGGAGCCCGACGGCTACCTGAAGAAGGTGATCCTGCCCGGGCTCGCGAAGGCGCTCGACTTCAACCTCAACACCGCGTGGGGCAAGCTGCCGGCGCGCGTGCAGCACGCGCTGCTGCACGGCGCGGGCGACGCGCCCGCGCCGGCGCGCAAGACGGCGGTGAAGGGGCGGACGGCCGCGAAGGCCGCGACCACCGAGGTGCAGTGGGAGGGGATCCTCCGCAACGTGCAGCGCCGCTACGAGGAGACGTCGAGCGACGCGATCCGCATGGAGCTGGAGGAGTACATGGTGGCGACGCCGTGCTCCTCGTGCGCCGGCATGCGTCTCAAGCCCGAGTCGCTCGCCGTCACGGTGCACGGCTTCAACATCGGGCAGGTCGTCGAGCAGTCGATCGCCGGCGCGCGCGACTTCTTCGCCTCGGTGCCGGTGCGCGGCGACGGGCGCCCGGGCCTCGATCCCGAGATCGCGGGCCCGATCCTGAAGGAGGTGCGCGAGCGCCTGTCGTTCCTCGTGGACGTGGGCCTCGACTACCTGACGCTGAACCGCTCGGCCGAGTCGCTGTCGGGCGGCGAGGCGCAGCGCATCCGGCTGGCGACGCAGATCGGGTCGCGGCTGGTGGGCGTGCTCTACATCCTCGACGAGCCGTCGATCGGGCTGCACCAGCGCGACAACGGGCGCCTGCTGGCGACGCTGAAGCAGCTGCGCGACCTCGGCAACACCGTCATCGTCGTCGAGCACGACGAGGAGACGATGCGCGAGGCCGACCACCTGATCGACCTCGGGCCCGGGGCGGGGAAGCACGGCGGCGAGGTGATCGCGGCCGGCACCGTGAAGGAGGTGCTGCGCAACCCGAAGTCGGTGACGGCGCAGTACCTGAACGGCAAGCGCGAGATCCCGGTGCGCGCGGAGCGCCGCCCGCGCGACGCGCAGCGCGTGATCCGCGTCGAGAACGCGCGCGAGCACAACCTGCGCGGCGTCGACTTCGAGATCCCGCTCGGCTGCTTCGTCTCGGTGACCGGCGTGTCCGGCTCGGGGAAGTCCACGCTCGTCGAGGACATCCTGCACCGCGCGCTGGCGCGGCACTTCTACCGCGCGCGCACCATCCCGGGCGTGCACGACCGGATCGTCGGGCTGGAGCACATCGACAAGGTCATCGACATCGACCAGAGCCCGATCGGCCGCACGCCGCGCTCCAATCCGGCGACGTACACGGGGCTGTTCACGCCCATCCGCGAGCTGTTCGCCGAGATGCCCGAGGCGAAGATCCGCGGCTACGGGCCGGGGCGCTTCTCGTTCAACGTGAAGGGCGGGCGCTGCGAGGCGTGCCAGGGCGACGGCCTGGTGAAGATCGAGATGCACTTCCTCCCCGACGTCTTCGTGCCGTGCGACGTCTGCAAGGGGAAGCGCTTCAACCGCGAGACGCTGGAGGTGCGCTTCCGCGGGCTCTCCATCGCCGACGTGCTCGACCTCACCGTCGAGGACGCGTGCGGGATCTTCGAGAACCAGCCGCGCATCGCGCAGAAGCTGGAGACGCTGCGCGACGTGGGCCTGGGCTACATCCACCTCGGGCAGAGCGCGACGACGCTCTCCGGCGGCGAGGCGCAGCGCGTGAAGCTGGCGACCGAGCTCTCGAAGCGCGACACGGGCCGCACGCTCTACATCCTCGACGAGCCCACCACGGGCCTGCACTTCGAGGACGTGCGGCTGCTGCTCGACGTGCTGCACCGGCTGGTGGACCGCGGCAACACGGTCCTCGTGATCGAGCACTCGCTGGACGTCATCAAGACGGCCGACTGGGTGATCGACCTCGGGCCCGAGGGCGGCACGCGCGGCGGGCAGATCGTCGCCGCGGGCACGCCCGAGACGGTCGCGCAGATCGACGCCAGCCACACGGGGCACTACCTGCGGCCGCTGCTGCCGGCGCTGCGCAAGCGCAAGGCGGGCTGACCGCACGCGTCACGCACGAGGGGCCCGCATCGCGCGCGATGCGGGCCCCTCGTGCGTGTGGTGGCGTGGAGCGCTCAGGGCACGATGCGCAGCACCTGTCCGGTGCCCGCGACGTTCCCGTTGATGGCGACGTAGAACGCGCCGTCGTCGCCGATGGCGACCGCCGTGGCGGCGGGCAGGTTCTCCGCGACGGTCGTGCGCGTGCCGTCCGGCGCGACGCGCCACAGCTTGCCGGGGCCGGCGAAGAACGGGTCGCCCGTCGCGAACTGCAGCACGTACAGGCTGCCGTCGGCGCCGAACGCGAGGTCGGTGATCGTCTTGAAGCCGCTCGCGTGGACGGTGCGCGTCCCGTCGTCCGTGACGCGGTAGACGATGGCCGCGCCGGTGGTGAACGGGACGCCGGTGAGCGTGCTCACGTAGAGCGCGCCGTCGGGCCCGCGCACGACCTCGGTGGGCACGGCCTGCGCGGAGCCGCCGAACGTCGGCGGCGCGGGCACGCGCGGGAACACCGCGACGAGCGACACCTCGCCCTGCATGTCGACGTGCAGCAGGTCGTTGCCGCCGGCATCGGTCACGTACTGCCCGCTCCCCTCGGCCAGCAGGCCGTACGGGTTGGAATCGAACACCTCGCCGTCGGGGTTGTGCGCCTGCTCGAACGCGGCGACGTCCGCCACGCGCGTCCACGCGCCGCTCGGGCGCAGCACGTTCAGCGTCCCGAACGCCGCGCCGAAGGCGCCGAGTCCCGCGCGGCCCGCGGGCGGGCCGCCCCAGCCGATGGTGAAGTACAGGCTCCCCATGCCCTGGAAGTCGAGGTGCTGCGGCCCGGTGATGTCGAGCATGTCGGCGTTGTAGTACGACGGCAGGCCGCTCGCGACGCGCTCCTGCATGCCGCGCCGCCACCGGCTGATCGCCCCGGTGCCGCTGTAGCAGTACCGGCCGCGCGGCAACGTCGTGCACGTCGACGTCATCGTCGTCTTCCCGGCCTCCGTCACGTACAGCGCGCCGTCCGGCGCGAACGCCAGGCCGCGCGGCGCATCCAGGTGGTCCATCACCACCGTCCGCCCGGGCGCGGGCGCCGCCTTCGCGGCGCGCGGCGCATCGGGGCGCGGGGCGACGACGCCGGTCGTCGGATCCTGGCAGGCGGCGAGCAGCACGAGCGCTGCGACCGAGCGGAGGGGCAGTGGGTGGCGCATCGCGAGTCCGGGTGGAGGTGAGCCTGCAGGGACGCATCCGATACCGCGCGACCTCGATCCTTCGTCAGCGCGTCATGGCAGCCCCACCGGCGCGTCGAACGCCTGGTAGTCGTCGGACAGCACCGTCACGCCGTCGCGCCCGCCCAGCGTCCAGCGGAAGCTGGCGAGGTTCGGGAGGGCGCTGATCGGCAGCGTGTACTGCGCGAGCGGCGTCTCGCCCACGAGCCCGACGGACACGGTCGCGACCGACGCGGTCACGTCGAAGCTCACGGTGACCTGGAGCGGCCGGATCACGTTCTGCGACCACGGCGCGCTGCCGACGGTCCCGAGGACCGTCGCGCCGGCCGGCACGACGGGCACGATGGTCCCGCTCTGCGCGCTGGAGCCATCGCGGAACCGGAAGGTCGCGAAGGTCGCGCCCGTGCTGGTGCGTGCCTCGAACAGCGCGTCGAGGGCCCGCGACGTCGCGATCGCGGTGCGCACGCGCAGGCGGATCCGCCGGTCGCCGTCGCCCGGCTGCGGCGCCATCGGGAGGCCGAGCGTGCCGGTGAGGACGAGCGGATCCTTGTTGGCCGCCGCGCCGCCGCCCTGGTCGAGGCGCAGGTGCTGGGTGGTGAACGGCGCGGCCGGCGCCTGCACCGACGCGCGGCTCGGGTTGGGGCCGAGCGACAGCGACCACGTCCCCGTGCGCATCTCGGCCCACGTGTGCGGGAAGCTGCCGACCGTGTCGGGCTCGAAGTCGCCGTTGAACGCGTAGCCGTCCAGCGGTCCGAACACGCTCAGCTCCTCGACGAGCCCCGGCAGCGTGCCGAGCCCTCCGTGGCCGGCGTACGCGACGGCGGGGCGGAAGAGCGCCAGCAGCGCGTCGCCCGCGCGGCGGATGCGCTGCAGCGCGCCGACGGTCGCGGTCAGCGGCTTGTCGTTGTCGCACCAGAAGTCGTCGAGGAAGCCGGCCGAGTACGGGCGGAACGAGATGGGCGTGAACCCGTTGCCCGGCGTCTGCGAGCGCTGCCCCAGCTTGCCCTGCGTCGTCGTCAGGCTCGTGTAGACGTCCTGGCGCCGCTCCGTGACGTACGACGGCGTGGTCGCCGCCGTCGTGCACATCTCGACGAGCGTTCCCGGCGCCTTCAGCGTGAACGACGTCCCGGGCTTCGGATCGACCGAGATGTCGATGCAGCCGCTGTACACGGAGTACGAGGAGAAGCTGGAGAACGGCGCGCAGTCGCGCGGTTCGCCGGTGACGAGGAACGGGATTCCCGCGGTCGCGCTCAGCGCGCCGGCCGGGAACCGGATGGCGCGGCGTCCGTCCGCCGACTCGAGCTGGCACACGGTGCCGGAGTAGCAGATGCGCACGAAGCCCCCGATCTCGAAGCCCGTGCCGAGCGGCGGGATGGTGTAGCCGACGTAGCCGAACAGCCGCGTGAGGTACGTCCAGAGGAACGCGTCGCTCGCGATGTAGCCGGTCTGGCCGCGCTGGCCGAGCAGCCACTCGGTGTACGCGAGCGCGGCGGCGGGCGCCGTGGCCAGCGTCGCGGCGGCGGTGCCCGCGGGGTACGTCTGCGCCGTCGTGCCCGAGCAGCGCGTCTCGACGGTGGTCTCGTAGCCGCGCGCGGTCTGGCGCAGCTTCGGGTCGCCGAACAGCGTCGCGATCTCCTGCGACAGGAAGAGCGCGTCGCCCTTCGCGCAGACGGCGGCGGTGGTGAGCGCCGCGCGCGGCGCGTCGCCCGGCGCGCGCGGGGTGGTGGTGCGCGGCTGGTCGCCGCACGCGACGGCCAGCAGCAGGAGGGCGGCGGCGATCGGCCGCGACGGGAGTCGGGACACGAGCTCTCTCCGCGCTTCGAGGTTCGCGGCGGACAGGGTGTCCGCCGTGGGCTCCGAGCGTGCCGCGCCCCGGGGGCGGGGATGCGCTAGCGGGCAGCGCCGACCAGCGCGACGAAGCGCGGATCGGTGCGCATCCCGCGCCACCACCACGAGCCCTGCGGCGACGCGAAGCCGCTGCGGTGCTCGGGGTGCGCGAGCAGGTACTGCTTCAGCAGCTCGAGCGCGGCGTCGCGCTCGCCCAGCAGGTCGCGCACGAACGCCTCGACGGTGAGCAGCTCGCGGTCCGGGTCGACGTGCGCGTCGGCGCGCGCGGCCTGCAGCACGCGGTCGGCGCTGTCGCGCAGCCCCGCGCGGCCGATCGCCGCGCCCACGAGCATCTGCGCCTCACGCCCGACGTAGCTCCACTGGCCCTCGGGCGTCAGCCGCTGCAGCTCGGCGCGCAGCCGCCACGCCGCCGCCGCGTCGGGCGTGCGCGCGTCCGTCGTGAACAGCCACAGCTGGCACCGCACGAACAGGTGGCTGTCCGCGAAGCGCCGGCGCCCCTCGTCGCACCAGTGCGCGGCGTCCACGAAGCTCTCGCGGTCGTACGCCGTCGTGTACAGGCGCCACAGGATGCGGTCCGCGTCCGCGAGGTAGGCGTCCTCCTCGTAGGCGCGCTGCGAGGCGAGCGTCGCCTCGATCAGGTTCGGCTTCTGGTAGTAGGCGCTGGCCAGCGCGCTCCACGCCGCGGCGTCGTGCGGGTCGAGCTCCGTCGCCTGCTTCAGATCGCGCTCCGCGTCCGCCAGCAGCGCGCGCGCGGCGCGCGCGTCGGGCTCCAGGTGCCGCGTCCACCGCTCGAGCCGCAGCTGGCCGCGCAGCGCGAGCGCGGCGGCGAGCCGCGCGTCGAGCGCGAGCGCCTGGTCGGCGAGCTGCAGCCCCGCGTCGGTCCAGCGGACCGCGGCGGCCGCGCTCCCCAGGCGCGAGAGCCGGAGCGCCGCCTGGCCGCGCTGGACCACGGGCTCCGACCACGCCGGGTCGCGGCGGGCCGCATCGGCCAGCAGCGAGTCCGCGCGCAGGTACGCCGCCGTCGCGCCCGCCGTGTCGCCGCCGCGCGCGCGCTCCGCGCCGCGCTTCGCCAGCTGCTCGGCCTGCAGCGCCATCGTCCACGCGCCCTCGTCGGCGGTGCCGCGCTGCACGCTGCGCACGCGCACCTCCTCGCCCACGCGCGAGCGGAGGAAGCGCGCGACCTGCTCCACCAGGCTGTCGCGCGCCGCCAGCGCGCGGGCGGCCGGCACGGTGAAGCTCGCGCGCTTGGTGTCCGCGCCGCTCGCGCCGTCCACCAGCCGCACGGTCACGCGCAGCGATCCGCCGCGCGAGTCGACGGACCCGAGGACCAGCGTGCCCGCCTTCAGCGCGGCGGCGACCGAGTCGGGCGCCGCGGTCGCGCCGCGGAACGGCGCGACGCCGTTGCGCGACACCACGTCCAGCGCGGCGACGCCGCGCAGCTGCTCGATCAGCGCCTCGGTGAGGCCGTCCGCGACCGCGCCGAGCGAGCCGTCCGGGCTCAGGTCGTCGAAGTACAGGACGCCGAGCCGCTGCGGCGGCAGCGCGTCGGCCGTCGTCGCGCCCAGGGCGCGCGCGTCGCCGGTCGCCAGCAGCCACCACGCGCCGGCGGCGCCGGCGGCGGCGAGGATGCCGACCAGCGCGACCGCGGCCGCCACGCGCAGCGTGCGCACCTTGCGGCCGACCGGCGGGCGCCGGCGCGAGCGGTTGCGGCGGTCCGCGCGGCCCAGCGACCGACCCGCCGTCGCCAGCGAGTGCTCCAGCGCGTCGGCGAACTCCAGCGCGCTCGCGAACCGGTCCGCCGGCACCTTGGCGAGCGCGCGCAGGACCGCGTCCTCGACCGCGTCGGGCACCGTGCCGCGCACCACCGTGATCGACGGGACCTCGCCGAGCATCTGGCGCGCGATGATCGCCTGCGCGGTGGGGCCGGCGAACGGCGGCTGGCCCGCGAGCATCTCGTACAGCACGCACCCCAGGCTGTACACGTCGCTGCGGCCGTCCAGCGTGCGGTCGGCCATCGCCTGCTCGGGGCTCATGTAGACCGGCGTGCCGAGCGTGACGCCCGTCTGCGTGAGCCGCTGCTCGTCGGCGCCGCTGATGGCGTGCGCGATGCCGAAGTCCGCGAGCCGCGCCTCGCCGTCCTCGAGGAGGATGTTCTCGGGCTTCACGTCGCGGTGGATCACGCCGTGGCGGTGCGCGTGGTCCAGCGCGCGCGCCACCTGGCAGGTGATCCGCACCGCCTCCTCGACGCCCAGCATGCCGACGGCGTGGAGCTTCGCGGCGAGCGTCTCGCCGGCGACGTACGGCATCACGAAGAACAGCGTGCCCTCCGCGCCGCCGAAGTCGTCGATCGGCAGGATGTGCGGATGGCTGAGCCGCGACGCGATGTCGATCTCGCGGCGGAAGCGCTCGATGCCCAGCGCGGCGCCGAGCTCCGGGTGCAGCACCTTCACCGCCACGTCGCGCCCCAGGCGCAGGTCGTGCGCGAGGTACACGGTCGCCATACCGCCGCGCCCCAGCTCGCGATCGAGCTGGTAGCGCTCACCCAGAGCGGTCTGCAGATCCGCGGCGCCCGTCGCCATGCCGACTCCTGCCAGGTGGGCCGGAGCACCCAGCGCGGCGCGTGCAGGACGCGTCGGGCGTCCGGCCGCGGCGCGCGGTGGGACTCGGAGATCGCCGCACCGAAGGGGGCGGCCTTGCGAAGGTAGGAAGCGTGGGAGAGCCTGTCCATAGCGCGAACGCCCACCGTGCGCACGCGCTAGATTCGTGAACGAACCGTTCGCTCCCGCACCGCGCCTCGCATGGTCTCGCTCCTCGACATCATCGGCCCCGTCATGGTGGGGCCGTCCAGCAGCCACACCGCCGGCGCCTGCCGGCTGGGGCTCCTCGCCCGCTGCCTCGTCGGCGGGACGCCCGAGCACGCGCGCATCGAGCTGCACGGCTCGTTCGCGCGCACCGGCGAGGGCCACGGCACCGACAAGGCGATCGTCGGCGGCCTGATGGGCTTCCGCCCCGACGACGAGCGGCTGCGCACCGCGCTCGACATCGCCGAGCGCGAGGGCCTCGACTTCCGCTTCGAGAAGACGACGCTCGGCGAGGAGAGCGAGGTGCACCCGAACACCGTGCGCTTCACCGTCTCGCGCGGCGCGCGCGAGAGCGTGATGGTCGGCTCGTCGCTCGGCGCGGGGCGCGTCCTCGTCACCGAGATCGACGGCTATCCCGTCGAGGTCACCGGCAACTACCACACGATCGTGCTGGTGGCCGAGGACGTGAAGGGCTCCATCGCGCGCATCGCGACGATCCTCTCGGAGCACAGCCTGAACATCGCGACGCTCAAGGTCTCGCGGCGCCAGCGCGGCGGCGACGCGTTCATGGTGTTCGAGATCGACGAGGCGCCCGACGAGCGCGTGCGCGACGAGATCCGCACGCTGCCGTGGGTGCGCTGGGCGTTCCGGCTCGACAAGGTGGGCGCCTGATGTACCGCTCCCTCGCCGACGCCGTCCGCGACGCCGAAGCGCGCGGCGTCTCGCTCTCGCACGTGGCGCTCGAGTCCGAGAGCGCCGACTCCGGCCGCGCCGTCGCCGACATCCGTGAGGCGCTGTCGCGCGCGCTCGCGGTCATGCGCGGTGCGGTCGCGCAGGGGCTCACCGGCGACCTGCGCTCCAGCTCGGGCCTCGTGGGCGGCGACGCGGCCAAGCTGCGCACCGGCCCGGACGGCCCGCTCGCCGGCACGCCCTTCCGCGACGTGCTGGCGCGCGCGCTGGCGGTGCAGGAGGTCAACGCCGCGATGGGCGTGATCGTCGCCGCGCCCACCGCGGGCGGCGCGGGCGTGCTGCCCGCCGTGCTCACCGGGCTCGCCGACGCGCGCCACATCCCCGACGAGCGCGTGATCGACGCGCTGGCGACCGCGGGCCTCGTCGGCGCGGTGGTCGCCGATCGCGCGTCGCTCTCGGGCGCGGAGGGCGGCTGCCAGGCGGAGACGGGCGCCGCCGCCGGCATGGCCGCGGGCGCCGCGGTCGAGATGCTCGGCGGCACGCCGCGGCAGGCGCTGCACGCGGTCGCGCTCGCGCAGCAGGGGACGCTGGGGCTCGTCTGCGATCCGCTCGGCGGGCTGGTCGAGCTGCCGTGCGTCTTCCGCAACGCGACGGGCGCGGCGATCGCGCTGGCGGCGATCGAGATGGCGCTCGCGGGCATCGAGTTCGCGATTCCCGCCGACGAGGTCATCGACACGATGGGCGAGATCGGCCGCTCGATGGACGTGCGCTACCGCGAGACCGCGGGCGGCGGGCTGGCCGCGACGCCGACGGGCCGGCGCCTCGCGCGCGAGCGGCTGGTGCAGATCAAGCGCAGCGCGGACTGAGCGCGCCACGAGACGACGCGGGGGCGGGGGCGGGTGTCTCCCGGCCCCCCGCCGGCCCGGCGCCAACCCCCGCAAGAGCCCCCCCCCGCCCCCCACCCGC
>CBHYLO010000011.1:0-21231 GCA_966128675.1 uncultured bacterium
GCGCGACGCCGCGCAGCGCGGGCGTCAGCGAGTGCATCGCCCAGCGCATGAACGGGTCGGCGACGACGCCATGGGTGTCCGCGACCATCAGCGGCATCGACAGCACCATCGCCAGCGCGCCGACGATGCCGGTCGCGATCGCCTTCGTGCGCAGGTCGTGGAACTCCTCCGTCTGCGCGCGATCGCGCGCCGCCTGCTCGTCGAACGCCGACACGTCCGGCGACGGCAGCTCGGCGCCGTAGCCGGTGTCGCGGATCGTGGCGACGAGCGCGTCGGGCGTCACAGCGGCCGGGTCGTACGACACGGTCGCGTTGCCCATCATCAGGTTGACGCTCGCGTCGACGACGCCGGGCGTCCGGCTGAGCGTGCGCTGGACGCGCCCCTGGCACGCCGCGCACGTCATCCCCGTCACCGGGATCACGACGCGCTCGGCCGGCGCGGCTTCGGTGGTCGAGCTGGGAGCCTGCGTGGTGGTCATGGAATCGTCCTCACTCGGCGACGAGCTTGCCGCGCAGCATGCCCATGCCGCACGTGAACTCGTACGTGCCCGCGGCCGGCGGCGTCACCTCGACGACGGTGCGCTGGTGCGCGGGCAGGAAGCGGCGCACGCCGAAGTCCGCGAAGACGACCTCCTCCGAGCAGCTCGAGGTCTCCTGCCGGTCGAAGGTCAGGCGCACCGGCCAGCCGGCCTTCACGCGGACGACCGCGGGCGTGTAGCCGCCCTGCACGGCGATCGTCGCCTCCTGCGGCGCGTCGGCGGCGGTGCCGCCGGCGCTGGTAGCGCTGGTGGCGACCGCCGCGGAGCGCTGGGCGAGGAAGAAATACCAGTTCACCCACGCGATGCCCGCGGTGCCGCCGGCCAGCACGAGCCAGTCGACGGTGGTCATGGCGCGGCCCTCCGCAGCGTGTGGATCGGCGCGGCCGTGTCCGGCGCGGCCGGGAACGCGGCGTCCGTGATGGCGGCTTGATAGCCCGCGTCCTCCACCGCCGCGACGAGCGCGGCCGCGGGCACGCCGTCGACCGTCACGGTGGCGCCGCCGATGCGGACGTCCTGCACCGCGACGCCCGGCACCGCGGCGAGGGCGCGTCGGACGCCGGCCACGCAGTGGCCGCAGGTCATGCCGGTGATCGCGAGCGAGATGGTCTCCATGTGGGGCGCTCCTGCCGGTCGAGGTTTTATACCCCTGGGGGGTACATGCAATCTAGGATACCCCACCGGGGCATGCAACCCCGCCGGCCGCCGTGGCGCGTACGTCGCGGTCCTACACGGCTGGCGCCGGCGTCCGACAGACGGCGGGCCCCCGAGGCCCTACCCTTCCCGGCGCGCCGACCCGCGCGACCCCAGCTCCTCCCCGACCGACTCCCGGACCCCTCATGCAGCAGCTCATCCGCGGCATCCACCAGTTCCAGACCGAGGACTTCCGCCCGCTGGCGACGCTCTTCCAGCAGCTGGCCGAGCGGCAGTCGCCCGAGACGCTGTTCATCACGTGCTCGGACTCGCGCATCGATCCGAACCTGCTGACGCGCTCGCGCCCCGGCGACCTGTTCATCCTGCGCAACGCGGGCAACATCATCCCGATCGCCGGCGCGGCGCCCAGCGGCGAGGTCGCGACCATCGAGTACGCCGTGGGCGCGCTCGGCGTGAAGGACATCATCGTCTGCGGCCACACGCACTGCGGCGCGATGAAGGGGCTGCTGCACCCCGAGTCGCTGACGACGCTGCCCGCGGTCGCGTCGTGGCTGGAGCACGCGGCCACCACGCGGCGCATCGTCGCCGACCACTACGCGCACCTGCCCGAGGACCGCAAGCTGGTGGCGGCCGTCGAGGAGAACGTGCTCGTGCAGCTGGAGCACCTGCGCACGCTGCCGGTGGTCGCGTCGCGGCTGCGCGGCGGCGACCTGCACCTGCACGGCTGGGTCTACAAGATCGAGACGGGCGAGGTGTTCGCGTACGACCTGGAGACGCAGACGTTCGTCGCGATCGCGGAGCACGCCGTGAACGGCGGCGCCGAGGGCGCGCGGCGCCGCGCGGTGGCCGGCATCTGAGCGTGCGCGGACGCGCCGTGCGCATCCCGAGCGCGTGATCACCTACGACCCGAAGAACTGGGTCCGCGTCCTCCTCGACTTCCCGCGCAGCCCCGTCTTCCGCACGCTCGCCATCGACGTGCTGCTGGCGGGCGCGTGGGGCGGGCTGGTGGCGTGGATCGAGCTGGACGTCGTGCGCGTCGCGATCCCGCTCGGCCCGTCCTTCCTGTCGATCCTCGGCATCATCCTCGGCCTGCTGCTGGTGTTCCGCACGAACACCGCGTACGACCGGTGGTGGGAGGGGCGGCGGCTGTGGGGCCAGCTGCTGAACGTGTCGCGCGCGCTGGCGCACCAGCTGGACGCACAGCTCGCGCCCGACGCGCCGCAGCGCCGCGAGTATGCGGCGACGATGGGGGCGTTCCCCGCGGCGCTGGCCGCGCACCTGCGCCGCGCGCGCACGGCCGACGGGCCGCACGTCCCGAACCGGCTCGTGCGCGACCTCTCGCGGCAGGTGCACGGCGACGTGCTGCTCGGCGCGCTGCCGCGCGAGGCGGCGGTCGCGCTGACGCCGCTGCTGGTGGCGTACGACGACGTGACCGGGGCGTGCGAGCGGATCCGCAACACGCCGATCCCGTTCTCGTACAGCTCGTACGTCAAGCAGTTCGTGCTGCTGTACGCGCTGGTGCTGCCGTTCGGGCTGGTGCGCGAGTTCCGCTACGCGACGATCATCGCCAGCATGATGACCTTCTTCGCGACGATGGGGCTGGAGCTGCTGGCGGTGGAGATCGAGGAGCCGTTCGGCACCGACCGCAACGACCTGCCGCTGGACGACATCGCCGCGCGGGCGAGCCGCGACGTGCACGAGCTGCTGGGCGTCGAGCCGGCGTAGTGGCGGCGGGCTGCGGGCTGCGAGTGGATCCGTGCCCTCGGCCCCCGTCGTCGCACCACGCGTGCACGAACTACGCGTTCTGACTACGGATGCTCCGGATCGGAACGGATCAGACGGATCGCTCCGCGTGGCGGCGACACTCCATGCGCTCCGAGGAGCGATCCGGATGATCCGTCTCATCGGGAGCATCCGTAGCCCCCAGTTCGCCGACCCACGCCTGGCGCATGGGACGCAGTCGCTCCGGGGGCGATCCGAACGCTCCGTTCACATCCGCAGCATCCGCATCCCTCGTTCGCCGACCCGTGCCGGGCGCGACCGCACGACGAGCGAGGCCTGCCAGGTCGGGAACGGGCCGGAACGGCGCGCGCATGCCCCGCACGGCCCTGTCCGGTTGATGATTCTGCGTTCTCCGTCACGATTCCCAGTGGTGCGAAACGGCTCCTCATCGCATCATGCTGTCACGCGGCCCGGACGATCGCACCGTCCTCTCCGGCGCGCTGGCGTCCCGGTTGCTATGGGAAGCACGCATCCCGGAGGGCGAGAGAGAAGCCGCACGACCGCGCCCCGCACACCCCGCACATCGGCGGGGCGCACTCCGGGGTTGGGAGGGCCAGAGCGGTCCTCCTCCCCACGATCTCGGTATGGAGACGAGCACCATGCGCATGATGGGAACCGTGAAGTGGTTCAACAACGACAAGGGCTTCGGCTTCATCGCGCCCGAGGACGGTAGCAAGGACGTGTTCGTCCACCACACCGCGATCCAGGGAACGGGCTACAAGTCGCTCGACGAAGGCGAGAAGGTCGAGTTCGACGTGGCGCAGGGCCAGAAGGGCCCCCAGGCGGAGAACGTGACGCGGCTCGGCGGCGGCACCCCGGGCGGCGGTGGCGGCGGTGGCCGTGGCGGCCGCGGTGACTACGGCGGCGGCGGCGGTGGTGGCGGCTACGGCGGCGGTGGCGGCGGCTACGGTGGTGGCGGCGGCGGTCGCGGCGGGCGCGGCGGCGGCGGCGACTACGGCGGCGGCGGGCGCGGCCGGGACTACTGAGTCCCGACGCATCGCGGAGGGTGGGCCGGACGCGCCGCGAGGCCGTCCGGCTTCCCGCTCCGCGGTGCCGGTGCAGACGACGCGGAGGCGGGCCATCGACCGATGACCCGCCCTTCGTCGTGTCCCCGGACCAGCCCCGATCCCGCGCGCCGCGCCCGCGCGCCTCGGGTTGACTTCGCGGGGCCCAGGGCTAGACTCACGACCAGGGAGTCGCGTCCCGATGTGCAGGGTGGCCGCCGCGCTTCGCAGCGCGGGCGCGGTCGCCCCGGCGAGCCGTGTGGCCCGCTCCGACATCGGCGACGCGACTTCGTGCATTCCACCCGGTCCCGTCCCATGACGTCCCTGCCCGTCCAGCACCCGCGCACCGCACGCGCCGCGACGCCGCCGATGGCGGGTCGCGTCGCGTCGCGCGCGTGGACGGGCCGCGCGGCGACGTCGCGCGCGACGGACAGCGGGCTGCCGCTCCTCGTGGTGGGCGCGCGCCTGCATCGCACGCGGGTGTCCGAGATGCGGGGCCCCGCGGCCCGCCCGGCGGCACGCGCCGCCCGGTGGGCCCCCGCCCCCATGCCGCCCGCGCGCAGCGCGCTCGTGCGGCCGACGCCCGGCGCTCCCTAGGGGAGCGCGCCGGCGCGGCCGCGCCGAGCACCGGTCGAGTCCAGGGTCCCGCGACGGCGGGCCCGATGGCCCTCCGCCCCGCTGCGCCCCCTGGGCCCGGCGGGGCGGTTCGCGTTCCCCGGAGGCGCACGCGCGCCCGGGGGTGGCCGCCAACACACGCGACTCCTGCGGCCGTCCCACGCGCGACGTGCGTCCTCCCGCCCCTCACCTCACGGCGGTGGAGGACCGCATCCCGTTCGACGCGCGCACGCCACCTCGCGACGCCCCCGGGAGCGCGCGGTCGGCGGCGCAACGCGCACCGCCCGTCCGCGGCGCGCCCCAACACGAGACTGGAGAGGATCATCATGCTGCGAGTGCTCGCCGACGGCGAGGATCGCCATCGCATCGAGGACGCGACCGGCCGCGAGGTCGGCTGGATCCGCGGCCGTCTCATCGGCCTGTGCGGCTTCACCGACGAGCGGCACGCGATCGCGGCCACCGCGCCGGCGTGGCGCGCGCTCGACGCCGTGCTGCGGCGCACGTTCGCCGGCTGGCCGCGCTACGCCCCCGCCTTCGACGGGCTGCGCCTCATCCACGACGGCATCGACGAGTGGCTGTCCGACGGCCACACGCGCCTCGCGCTCGTGCTGCGCGCGCCGCACGACGTGCCGCACGCGCACGGGCTGACGCTCGCGTTCGCGCTGCCGTCGTACGCGCACGAGGGCCTCGCCGTCGCGGCGGCCCAGCTCATGGGCGAGGCCGTGCACGCGACCGGGCACGCGACCGGGCACGCGACCGGACACGCGCCTGCGGCCGGCGCGGCGCCGCTCGCGGCGTCCGGCGCCGCCTGACCGCCCCCCGTTCTCCCCACCCACCACACCACCGCTCGCACCACCGGCCGCAGGAGGCCGAGCCATGCAGTTCCGTCGAGTCGTCATCGGAGTGGATTTCACGGAGGCGTCGCTGGCGGCCGCCCGATGGGCCGGCCTGCAGCTCGCGCCGCGCGCGGAGATCGTGCTCGTCCACGCGCTGCCGGCCCCCGACGCGCCGCCCTACCTGCGCCGGCACCTGCGCCCCGACGCCGACGTCGCGCGCGCGCTCGTGCCGGTGTTCGACGGCGCGCTGCGCGGGCTCGCGTCGGTGATCGGGAAGGCGCGCACGCGCGTGCGCGTCGCGGCGGGCGCGCCGGCCGACGTGCTGGCGGCGGCCGCGCACGCGTGCGACGCGGACCTCGTCTGCGTGGGACGCGGCTCGCGCCGCCGCGGGAGCGCGCGCTTCGGCGCCACCACCGCGCACCGCCTGCTCGCGCGCACGCGCGTCCCGACCGTCGTCGTCCCGGCCGGCCGGCACGACGTGCCGGCGCGGCTGCTCGCGGCGTTCGACGCGCGCGCGGGCGGCGAGGAGATCGTGCGCGTGGCGTGCGGCCTCGCCGCGGCGTTCGAGGCGCGCGTGGACGCGCTGCACGTCATCGGCGACGACGTCCGCGCGCTCGCGCGCACGGCGCCCTCCGCGCCCGACGACGCGACCGACGCGCCCTGGCTGCGGCCGGCCGCGCGCGCCTGGGTCGCGCGGGCGCTCGACGCCGCGGGCGCGCTGCCGTCGCGCGCCACGCCGGTGATCCGCGTCGGCGACCCGGGCGAGCAGATCGTCGCGCAGCTCGCGGCGAGCGACGTCGACCTCGTGATCGTCGGCCGCGGCGGCGACCGCTCGCACGCGGCGCTGCCGGCCGGCGCGCTCCCCGTCGGCAGCACGACGCGGCTGGTGACGTGGGCCGCCGCGTGCCCGGTGCTCGTGCTGCCGCCCGACGGCACGACGCCGCGGCCGCGCGCGCGCGCGCACGCCCTGGCCGCGCGCGGCATCACCGCCATCACGCACGCCGAGGGGCGGGACCTCCCGTCGGATGCGGCATGAGGGGCGCGCCGATCGAGGGCGCGGCGCCGCTGCCGCCGTCGCTCGCGTCGCCGTCGCTCGCGTCGCCGTCGCCGGAGGAGCTGCTGGCCGCGGTCGTGAACGGCTGGCGGCTGAGCGACGTCGTGCCGCGCACGCTCGACCTCGTGGAGCGCGACCCGCTCGCCTCGGGCGGCCGCTTTCCCGGGGACCTCGTGCGCGGGCTGATGGAGCTGCCCGGCAGCTTCTGGGGCCGCGCGCCGCGGCTCTACGCCCGGTACCGCGCGGCCCTGCGCGCGAACGCCTGCGCGCGGCAGCAGCTCCCGCCCGAGTCGCGCACCGCCTTCTGGAGCCCGCTCGACGACGTCGTCGCGCCCGATCCCGCGCACGGGCCGTGACGCGCCGCCCCCCGCCCCCATCCCGAGAGGTCGTCCGATGATCCATGCCACGAAGGCCACCGCCGCCTCCGAACGACGAACCACGCAGGCCGCCGCGGCCTGGCCGGTCGTGCTGCTCGCGGCGGTGCTCACCGTGTCGACGTCGCTGCCCTGGGTGCGCACGCTCCCGCGCGAGCTCCGCGCCCCCCTCGGCGCCGGCGGCGCGATCCGGCTGGGCCTCGCGCTGCTGATGGCCGTCGAGTGGCGGCGCGCGCGCCGGCGCCGGCGCGGGGGGCGGCCGTGACCGCCGTCGACGTGGTGCCGCACCGCGCGGACGAGCTCCTGCTCGTCGTCGACGGATCCGTCGTCGGGCGGATGCGCGACGCGACGATCCGCGTCGGCGCGTTCGCGTCGGAGCACGCGGCGATCGACGCCGCGCTCCGCGCCGACCAGCGCGCCGACGGCCGCACGGCGGCGGCCGCGGTGCGCCTGGTGCACGACGGCGCGTACGAGTGGATCGTCGCAGGCCGCCGGCCGGTGGCGCGCCTGCTCCGCCCCGACGCGCCCTTCGTCGGCGGCGCGTCCGGCCGCTTCGCGCTCGAGTTCGTGGTGCCGGCGACGATGCCCGCGCCGGCGCGCGTCGCGCTCGCGCGCGACCTCGTGCGCGCGTGCGGCGACGCCTCCCGCGCGCGCTAGCCGAGCGTCACGGAGCGCGCCACGCCGATCGCGTCGAGGAACGCGGCGTCGTGGCTGACGACCAGCAGCGCGCCGTCGTAGCCGCGCAGCGCGCCCTCCAGCGCCTCCAGCGCGTCGAGGTCCAGGTGGTTCGTCGGCTCGTCGAGCACGAGCAGCGCCGGCGGCCGCGCGCCGCCCAGCACGCACGCGAGCGACGCGCGCAGCCGCTCGCCGCCGCTCAGCGTCCCCACCGTCCGCAGCGCCGCCTCGTCCGAGAAGAGGAAGCGCGCGAGCGCGTGGCGCGCCGCCGACGCCTCGAGCGTCGGATGCCGCGCGCGGAAGTTCTCCAGCACGGAGCGCGCGGGATCGAGCGCCGCGCCGTGCTGGTCGAGGCTCGCGGTCTCGTCGTCGGGTAGGCGGCGCACCGTGCCCGCGTCCGGCGCGAGCTCGCCCGTCGCGACGCGCAGCAGCGTCGACTTGCCGCTCCCGTTCGGCCCGACGACGGCGACGCGCTGCGGCCCCACGAGGTGCAGCGTCACGCCGTCGAGCACGGGCCGCGCCGCGCCCGGATGGCGCACCGTCACGCCCTCCAGCGCGAGCACCGTGCGCCCCGCGGGCAGCTGCGTGGACGGCAGCGCGAAGCGCGGGCGCTCCCGCTCCTCCACGCGCTGGCGTGCGGCGTCGGTGCGGGCGCGCCGCTCCTCCACCTCGCGGGCCGTGACGGCGCGCACGCGCGCGCCGGTGGCCTCCGCCTGCCGCTTGCGGGCGCCGAGCAGGATCTTCGGCATGCCGCCCGCGGCGCCGTCGCGCCGGCCCTGCGCCGTGCGGCGCGCCTGGCGCTCGCGCACCTCGCGCGCCTCCCGCTCGGCCACCCGCAGCGCGGCCCGCGCGCCGTCCAGCTCGCGCTGCGCGGCCGCGTCGTCCGCGTCGCGGCGCGCGCGATAGAAGTCGTAGCCGCCGCCGTACACGCGCGCGCCGAGCGCCGACAGCTCGACGATGCGGTCCATGCGGCGCAGCAGCGCGCGGTCGTGGCTCACGCAGAGCAGCCCGCCCGTCCAGCCCTCGACGAACGCGTACAGCGCCGCGCGGCTGGCGGCGTCGAGGTGGTTCGTCGGCTCGTCGAGCAGGAGGACGTCGGGCCGCCCGAGCGCGAGGCCGGCGAGCGCGACGCGCGTCGCCTCGCCGCCGCTCACGGTGCCCACGGGCCGGTCCAGCGGGAGGTGGCCCAGGCCGAGGCCCGCGAGCACGGCGTGCGTGCGCTCGGGCAGGTCCCAGGCGTCGCCGACGAGGTCGAAGTCGGCGGCCGAGCCGGCGCCCGCCTCCAGGCGCTGCAGCGCGGCCAGCCGGTCGGCGATGCCGAGGACGGTGGCGAGCGGCGCGTCGGGCGCGGGGCGGAAGTCCTGCGGCAGCACCGCGACCGTGCCGGTGCGCTGCACCGTGCCGGCCGTCGGCGTCAGCTCGCCCGCGAGGAGGCGGAGGAGCGTGGTCTTGCCCGACCCGTTGGCGCCGACGAGGCCGGTGCGCTCCCGGCCGACGGCGAGGGTGAGGTCGTGGAGGAGCGGCCGGTCGTCAGCGCCGTGCGGCGGCGCGTACGAGAGGCGCGTGGCGACGAGGCGCGCGTCGCGGGCCGCATTCGCGGCGTGGATCGAGGATGACATGCGGAAGCACTCCGGTCCCGTCGGTTCGCGTGAGGTGAACACCGATGGGGACCGTGCGCATGCAGACCTCGACGACCGGGGAAGCGCTCCCGACGCGGTCCGGCGTCGAGGTGCGACGCCGCCGGTGGGCGCGCGAACGATCGTACGGGACGGGCGGGCCGTCAACCGGCGCGTGATCCGCCGGGGCATAGCGCGTCAGGCGAGGCCGCCGCTCCCCACGGGCGGAGGCATCGTGACGGAGGACAGGCCGGCGGCGCACAGCCGCCGCACGTCCGCATCGTCGCGAAGCGCCGCGTACGCCGGATCGTGCCGAAGCCAGGTGACGTCCGACCAGCCGGCGTCCACGGCGCGCGCCAGCGCGTCGCGCGCCGCGGCGGCGTCGCCGAAGGCGGCGTGGGTAGCCGACAGCTCGTACTGCAGGTCGGCGTCGCTGCTGCCTGGGAACCAGCTCCACACGAAGCGGGCGCGCGACGCCAGGAGGTCGCGCCCCTCGTCAAGGCTCCGTCGCGCGTCGCCCGGACGGCCGGCGCGATGGTGCACGCGCGCGAGCCCGAAGCGCGCCTTCACCCAGTGGGCGCCGATGCAGATGCGGTGCGGGTGCGCGTCGGCGATCTCGCAGGCGCGGGCGAAGTCCACGAGCGCCTGGTCGAGCGTCCCGGCGTGCTCCGCGAGGCAGCCGCGTGCCCAGTGCGCGTACGCGGCCATCACCTCGGCGTACACGTGATCGATGCCCGTGTAGCGCTCGATCGCCTCGTCGAGCAGCGCCCCGGACTCCCGCAGCTCGTCGGCGCCGAGGTGGAGCACGGCGCGCTGCACGAGCGAGCCGACGAACTGGAACCCGGCGCCGCCGCGCTCGACCTCGACGGCGCGGTCGAGCACGCGCGCGGCGTGGCCGTGAGTGCCGCGCAGCAGGTAGAGCATGCCGAGCGCCATGTACGCCGCGTGGTACGTCGGGTTGATGGCGATGCAGCGCAGCAGCGGCGGCACGCCCTGCGCCATCGCCGACGGCTGCGGCACCATGAGCGCCCGCCCCGTGTACGCGATGCCGAGCATGTACCAGCTCATGAAGCCCACCGGCTCGCGCTCGATGCCGCTGCGCGCCGTGCGCTCGGCCTCGTCGAAGCGCTCCTGGCGCGACTGCATGTACGACAGCCAGGCGTGCGCCTCGCCGATGGAGGGATCGAGGGCGATCGCGCGCTCCAGCAGGGCCGCGCCCTCGTCGAGCACCTCGCGACGCCCGGTCGCGATGTACAGAGGCCCGTGCACGATGCCGAGGCCGGCGTGCGCGAGCGCGTAGGCAGGATCGAGGGCGACCGCGGCCCGGAAGTGCTCGGCCGCGATGCGCACGCTCTCCTTCCCGAAGCGATAGTACGCGCGGTAGCCCTTCGCGTAGTGCTCGTAGGCGGACAGGCCCGTCGTCTCCGGCTGCCGGATCCGCGCCAACTCGGCGCTCGTGGGCTCCACGCCGAACGCCTCGGCCAATCCGGCGACGATGCGGTCCTGCAGCTCGAAGATCCCGTCCATCACGCCATCGAGCTTCTCCTCGCGGACGGTCGCGCCGTCCTGCGTGCGGACGAGGTGCGTCGTGATGCGGACCCGCGCGCCGAGCTTCTGGAACGCACCCCAGACCACCCAGTGCGCGCCCACCGATCGCGCGAGCGCGACGGCCTGGTCGGCATCGACGGTGCGCCCGTCGTGCTCCGCGGCGGCCCGCCGTCGGGTCGCCGGGTCCTGCCCCACGACCTTGATGCCCGCGATCTGATTGAGATCCGCGCTCAGCGTCTCCGCGATCCCCGTCGAGAGCCAGTCGGCGTCCGCCGCCGCGGCGACGTTCGCGAACTCCAGCACGAGGACGCGCCGTCGTGCGGCGTGCGCCTCGGCCACGCGCTGCAGGTGCAGCTCCGCCGGCGACGGCGACCGAGTGGCGACGAGCGCTTCCTCGAACGCGGACGCGAGGTCGCCGGCGCGCGCGAACCGATCGTCTGGATCCTTGGCCAGCGCGCGGGCGATCGCTCGCGCCACCGCGTCGGGAACCGGCGCTCGCGACCCCACCAGCGCCGGTGGCGTGTTGAGGACGTGCTGCGCCATCAGCGCGGCCACGTTGCGCGCGCGGAAGGGTGGCGCGCCGGCGAGCGCCTCGTAGGCGACGCAACCGAGGCTGTACACGTCGGTGCGATGATCGATCGTCCCGTCGGCGGCGACCTGCTCGGGACTCATGTACGCCGGCGTGCCGAGCGTGATCCCGACGGACGTCAGCGTGTCGCCTCCCGCCTCTCGTGTGGTGGCCGCACGCGCGATACCGAAGTCCGTGATCAGCGCCTGCCCGCCGACCAGCAGGACGTTCTCCGGCTTGACGTCGCGATGGATCACCCCGCGCGCGTGCGCGTAGTCGAGCGCGTCGGCCACCTGCCGGATCATCCGCGTCGTCTCGTCGACCGTGAGCGCGATATCGCGGTCGAGGCGCGCGCGCAGCGACTCGCCGTCCACGAAGGGCATCACGAAGAAGAGCATGCCGCTGGCGACGCCCGAGTCGAACAACGGCAGGATGTGCGGATGCTGCAGCTGCGCGAGCAGGCGGATCTCGCGCGCGAACCGGTCCGCGCTCAGCGTCGCCGACGGCTCGGACCGCAGCACCTTCACGGCGACCTGCCGCTCGTGCCGGAGGTCGTGGGCCAGGTACACCGTGGCCATGCCGCCGCGTCCGAGCTCGCGCGCGAGCCGGTACCGGCCGCCCAGCGCATCGCCGGGCCTGACGGCCAGCGCGTCGTCGGCGTCGCCACTCGCCGCGGGTCGGTGATCGGGCGAGCCCATCATGAGAAGGATCGGGTGGGTCCGAGCGCTCCTGCCGCGAAAATAGGCCGGTCGGGCCGACGCCGCGATGGTCGCCGTGGCGCGCGTCCCCCGGCCGAGGCTGCGGGCCCCGCTCTTGCCGACGGGCACGGTGCGCGGAGCACGATGACGCGGACGACGGAGACGCGGAGAACGATGAAGCGGACGACAGAGAAGCGGAGCGCTGGCAAGCGGAGCACGCGCGAGCTGCGATTCGTCGTGCAGAAGCACGCGGCGAGCGCGCTGCACTTCGACTTCCGGCTGGAGATCGACGGCGTGATGAAGAGCTGGGCCGTGCCCAAGGGCCCGAGCCTCGATCCGTCGGTGAAGCGGCTCGCGATGGAGGTGGAGGACCATCCCGTGAGCTACAACACCTTCGAGGGGACGATCCCCGGCGGGCAGTACGGCGGCGGCACCGTGATGCTCTGGGACCGCGGGACGTACGACGCCGTGGACGGCGGCGCGGACGCGCTGCGCGGCGGCTACGCGGCGGGGAAGCTGGACGTCGTGCTGCACGGCGAGCGGCTGCGCGGCGCGTGGGCGCTCGTGCGCACCCGGAAGGCCGGCAGCCGGCAGCAGTGGCTGCTCATCAAGCGCGACGACGCGCACGCCGACCGCGACGTCGACATCGTCACGGACGAGACGACATCGGTCGCGAGCGGGCGCACGATGGACGAGATCGCGGGCGGCGCGCGGAAGAAGGCGGTGGCGAAGAAGGCCGTGAAGAAGGCGGCGGCGAAGAAGGCCGCAACGAAGAAGACCGTGGCGGCACCGAAGCCCAACGCCCGCGGCGTGCGCGCCGTGCGGGCGGCGGACCGCGCGTGGAAGGCGGCCGTCGGCATGCCCGTGCTCGAGCCGATGTACGCGAGCGTCGGCACCGCGGTCCCCGAGGGCGACGCGTGGACCTTCGAGCCGAAGTACGACGGCGTCCGCGTCCTCGCGCTCGCGACCGCCGACGCCGCGCAGCTGGTGACGCGCAACGGCAACGACAAGGCGGCCCAGTTCCCCGAGATCGTCGACGCGCTGCGCGCGCTCGCGCGGCAGGCGCGCCGCGCGCTCGTGCTCGACGGCGAGATCGTGGCGCTCGTCGACGGCGAGCCCGCGCGCTTCCAGGCGCTGCAGGGCCGCATGCACCTCGGCGACGCGACCGGGATCGCGGGCCACGCGGCCGACGCGCCGGCCACGCTCGTCGCGTTCGACCTGCTGGCCGCGGGCGACGACGCGCTCCTCGATCAGCCATGGACCGCGCGCCGCGCGCGCCTCGAGAAGCTGCTGGGCCGCGCCCGCGGCGCGACGGCCGCGCGCGTGCAGCTCGGCGAGACGGTCACGGGCGACGGCGCCGCGATGGTGGCGCGCGCGCGTGCGCGCGGCTGGGAGGGCGTCATCGCCAAGCGCACCGACGCGCCGTACACGCCCGGGCAGCGCGCGCGGCACTGGCTCAAGCTCAAGGTCGAGCACCGGCAGGAGTTCGTCGTCGGCGGCTACACCGAGCCGCGCAACTCGCGCGAGCACATCGGCGCGCTGCTCCTCGGCTACTTCGACGACGAGGGACGACTCGTGTACGCGGGCCACGCCGGCGGCGGCTTCACGCGCGAGGGGCTGCGCGACATGGCGCGCCGGCTCGCGCCGCTCGCCCGCAAGACGTCCCCGTTCGCGACGCCGCCGCGCACGAACGAGCCCGCGCACTGGGTGCGGCCGAGCGTGGTGGTGGAGGTCAAGTTCATCGAGTGGACGGAGGACCAGCGGCTGCGGCAGCCCATCTTCGTCGGCGTGCGCGACGACAAGCCCGCGCGGAGCGTGAGGCGCGAGGCGGAGAGCGTGCAGGCGGCGGAGAAGCCCATGACGCGTACGACGAAGGCCGCGACGAAGGCCGCGGCGTCGAGCGCGAAGGCGACGGTCGTCGAGCAGCTCGCGCGCCTCGAGGCCGAAGGCGGCGACGGGACGGTGCGCCTCGGGCCGCGCACGACGCTCGACGTCACGAACCTCGACAAGGTCTACTTCCCCGACGACGGCGTCACGAAGGGCGACGTGATGCGCTACTACGCCACCGTCGCGCCGTACGTGCTGCCGGTGATCGCCGACCGCCCGCTCGTGCTGCGCCGCTACCCGAACGGCATCGACGGCAAGGCGTTCTTCCAGCACCGTGCGGAGCACGTGCCGCCGGGCGTGCGCACCGAGCCCGTGGACGCCGACGGCGACGGGCAGTCGGTGCCCTTCCTCGTCGGCGGCGACCTCGCGACGGTGCTGTACGGCGTGCAGCTGGGCGCCGTCAGCGTCGACCCGTGGCACGCGCGCGTCGGCGCGCTCGACACGGCCGACTACACGGTGCTCGACCTCGATCCCGGGCCGAAGGCGCCGTTCGCGCGCGTCGTCGCCGTCGCCCGGTGGATCCGCGCGGAGCTCGATGCGCTGGGCCTGCACGCGGCGATCAAGACGTCGGGCTCGCGCGGGCTGCACATCGCGCTGCCGCTGCCGCCTGGTACCGCGGCCGACACCGCGCTGCGGGTCGCGGAGGCGCTCGCGACGCGCGTCGCCGCGGCGCACCCGAAGGAGGCGACCGTCGAGCGCTCCGTACGTGCGCGCGCGCCGGGCGCGGTGTACGTGGACTACCTGCAGAACATCCCGGGCAAGACGGTCGCGGGCGCGTACGCCGTGCGCGCGCGCGCCGGCGCGAAGGTGTCGACGCCGCTCGCGTGGGAGGAGCTGGACGACGCGCTCGATCCGGCGGCGTTCACGCTGCGGACGGTGCCCGCGCGGCTGGAGCGGGTCGGCGACCTGTGGCGCGCGGCGATGCGGAAGCCGAACCCGGTGCGCGCGATCCGGGCGCTGGTGGCGAGTCCCTGAAACGCGGAACGCCCGGCCAGCTGGCCGGGCGTTCTGCGTGTCGCGACTACCGCGCCGTTACTTCGAGACCGCGTTCGACGCCGCCGCCAGGTCGCGGATCGCCTGCGCCATCGTGCGCACCTTGGCCGCGTCCTTCGCGCCGCTCGCGTCGCGCGTCACCTGCGTGGCGAGCGTCATCAGCGCCGAGCGCTGCGCGGTGCCGCTCTGCTTCTCGGCCGCGTCCAGCGCGGTCGCGATCGCCGTGCGGCGCGCCGCCGGCAGCCCGTCGTTGCGCCCGAGCTGGTCGAGGTACGCGCGCACCACCGGGAACGCCGCCGGCCACACGATCTTCGGCTGGCTCTGCGGGTTGAACTCGCGCATCATCACCAGCTTGGCCGCGTCGATCTCGTTCTGCGTCAGGTGCTCGCTCGGCGTCAGCTCGAGGATGTCGAGGCCGCGCGCCATCTCCGACGAGTAGATGCGCCCGTTGTACCAGTACGCGCCCCACGAGCCGCCGATCGTGCTGCGCTGCGGCTGGCGCGTCTGCGACGGCGGGCCCTGGTCGATGAGCGGCGGGTTGTCGATCGGCCCGCGGTCGAAGAACGCGATCTCGACCGGCTTGTCGGCGTCCGTGAAGTCGATCACGTCCACGCCGCCCTGGTACCACCCCTGCACCATCACGTCGCGGCCCGGGATCGGGATCAGCGAGCCGTTGTGCGAGACGCAGTTCTCCTGCGCGCTCTGCGCCGACGGGAGCTTGAAGTACGCGTGCTGCTTGAGCGTCTTGTCGGCGCCGATGACCAGCGTCGTGTTGCCGCCCATCTCCAGCGGGTGCTGCTTCTGGCAGTTGGGCGAGGTGCCGCCGCCCCACTCGTCGGTGAACACGACCTTCTTGCCGTCGTTGCTGAACACCGCCGTGTGCCAGAGCGAGAAGTTCGTGTCGGCCGCGGCGGCCAGGCGCTTCGGCTTCTCGGGGTTCGAGATGTCGACCAGCAGGCCGTGGCTCGCGCACGCGCCGGCGAGCAGCCCCATCTCGGGGTACGCCGTGACGTCGTGGCAGTTGCGCGGGCCGTTCGCCATCATCGCGGCCATCATCGCGCTGTCGGCGCCGGAGAGCTGGCGCGCCGGGCGCTGCCCGCCGCCGCGGCGCGGGGCCGGCGTGAGGCCGGTGAAGATGCGCGCGCCCGTCACCACCGCCGCGTCCTCGGGCTTCGAGAGCGAGACCTTGATGACGTCCAGGCGGTAGAGCGAGTTCGTCGTGTCGGCCGGATCGGTGCCGTTGCGGCAGCCCGCCAGCTCGCTGTCCGGCCGCGCGCCCTGGCTGCCCGAGACGTAGAGGTAGATGACGTCCTTGTTCTTCGGGTCGGGCACGACGGTGTGCGTGTGCGAGCCCTTGCACGTCTCGACGTTCTTCACCAGCCGCGGCGCGCGCGGGTTGGAGACGTCGTAGATGCGCACGCCGGCCATGTGGTCGGCCGGGTTCTCGACGCCGCCCTTGCCGCAGTCCTTGCGGTTCCCGCCGCCCTCGGCGGACACGAACAGCAGGTTGCCGACGATCGACGGATCGCCCTGCGACGTGAAGCACTCGACGGCCGACAGCATCACCGGGCTGGCCGGGTTGCTGACGTCCCAGATCGAGAAGCCCGCGAAGTTCCCCTGGTAGACCAGGTTCCCCTTGAAGGCGAGGTCGGAGTTCACGAAGGTCAGCCCGCGCGCCGAGTCGAACGGCGCGGGCTTGCCGGTGTGCCCGACGAGCTTCATCCCCTTCGCCGCCTCGCCGGCGTCGTGCAGGCCGGCCTTGAGGTTGTCGCGCGGGTCGTTGCCGGGCGGGTAGGTCTGCGCGGCCAGCAGCGCCGGCGCGAGCGCGAGGGCGGCCAGCGTCGGAAGGACGCTGCGCGTCCAGCGGACGGATTCCATCAGGGGCGACTCCGGGTGGGGGTTCAGGACTCGCTCAGCGCGAGCTCACATCTCCAGCAGCATCTGGCGCATCAGGCCGATCTCGGCCGTCTGCGTGTTCTCGACGTCGTTGGCGAGCACGGAGACGTCCACGTCCTGGCCGGCGCGCGGGGTGGCGAACAGGTCGGCCACCATCTTCAGCGCGCCCTCGTGGTGGCGGATCATGTACTCCAGGAACAGCCGCTCGAACGCGGGACCGCGCGCCGCCTCGAGCTTCGCGAGCTCCGCGGCGGTGAGCATGCCGTGCATCGTCATCGTCCGCCAGGCCGACGTGTCCGGCGCGAACTGGCCGTTCGCGCGCAGCCACTCCTGCATCAGCACGATCTCGCCCGCCTGCGAGAGGTCGATCTTCTGCGCGAAGCGCGTCAGCCGCGCGCTGGCGCCGCGCGTCGGCGCCATGCGCGACATGTGGATGGCCTGCGCGTGGTGCGCGATCATCCCCTGCATGAAGCGCACGTCGGCCTCGGTGTAGCGCGCGCCCGCGGGGATGGTGATGGCGCCGGCGCCCGCCATGTGATGGTCGTGGTGCCCCATCGACTCGGCCGGCGCCTGCGCCTGGGCCGGCGTCTGGGCGGCCGCGGCCGGCGAGGGGGTCGTCTGCGTCGGCGCGGGGGCGGCAGGCGGCGGCGCCGCCGGACGCGGCGCGGTCGCGCAGGCGCCGAGCAGGGCGAGGCAGCACGCGGCCGCGAGGCCGATGCGAGGAGGAGCCGCGTTCACGAGTGCCCGTGTTGGCGGAAGGTGGATGCGAGGGGCCCTGAAGACTACGCCCACCGGGCAGCGAGCGCTGGCCCGGGCCGACGGCCTACTGGACCTGAATGTAGAGCGGTGCCGGCCAGAGCCGAAGGATCTCGGCGCGCGGCGTGGGCGGCCGGTCGTTCTTGGCCTTGGTGAACTGCTTCCAGCCGGTGAACTGCACCGGCTCGCGCTTGATGTCGCGCCAGTAGGTGTCGCGCTTCATCCACGGCGGCCCGAAGCCGTCCATGTGCATCACGATCTGCACGTTCGGGTCGAGCGCGATCTGCTGGTAGTTCGTCACGCCGCGCGGCGTGAAGCGGTGCACGACGAGCACCTTGGGCGGCAGCCCGTGCTTCTTCACCAGGTCCGACAGGAAGCGCGACGCGTAGTTGATGTCGGCCGCGTCGTACGTGCCGATGCGGCGCCCCGGGATGCCGCCCCCCTTCATCGAGAACTCCGGGTCGATGCCGAGGTGCACGTCGGGACGCACGAGGAACTTCTCGATCCACGGCAGCTCGTGCTGCAGCGTGCTCTGGCCCACCTGCAGGTCCACGAACAGCAGCGCGTTCCGGCTCTTGGCCCAGCCGTACACCTTCTCGATCATCGCGCTGTCGTGGCGCGTGCGGTACTTCCCGCTCGTGCCGGGCGTCGCGTCGGCGACGAGCACGATCAGGTGCAGCGCGGGCTGCACGGGGTGCGCGGGATCGATGGCGTTCCAAGCCGCGACCTCCGCGTCGAGCTTGCGAAGCATCTCCTCGGAGTCGAACTCGCCGAGGATCCCCATGCGCCGCGACAGCGGGTTGCCGTAGAAGGCGACGATGCGCTTCGCGGGGAGGATGGCGCCGGGGAGCGGCGCCGGCCCCTTCACCGGCCAGAGCGAGTCGGACTCGCTGCCCGCGTCGCGGAAGGCGAGGTGGCGGTCGCCCGCTTTCGGGCCGATGGCGCCGCCGCGCGGCTTCGGCGGCGCGGCCGGCTTCGTCGTGTCCTGCGCGGTGCGGGTGCCCGTGTCCGTCGCGGCGGCGGCCGGCCCGGTGGGCGCGGCCTGCGCCGGCGTCGGGACGGCCGCCCGGACCGGCGTCGAGTCCATCACCGTGGCGCGCGCCGCGGCCGCGATCGAGTCGGCGGGCGAGCGGGGCGCGGGCGCCGGCGCCGCGACCTCGCCCGCGACCGGCGTCGGCGCCGGCGCGGCGTCCGTCGCGCTGGCCGACCGCGCGCTCTCGGCGCAGGCCGCGAAGAGGCACGCGCCGGCGAGGCCGGTGAGCACGCGCAGCCGGACGGCGGATCCTGCGGGACGGCGAGACGACATCGGCGGGGGGAACGGGGCGACCGGACGGGGAGCAGCCGCCGGAACGAAGGGCCCCGACGCCCGCCGTGCAAGGGCGCGCCGCCCGGCCGTCAGTGCCCGGGAGCGGCGGTCGGTGTGGGTACCGCGCGTCCGGCCGGGAAGTTCGCGCAGTACGCCGGTCGCTCGGCGCCCCAGCGCGCGTCCAGCCGCGCGATGGCCTGCTCCGCCGCCGCCAGGTCGCGCGGGGCGCCGCGGAGCGTCAGCACCGGCAGCCGCACGGCGGGGCGCACGGTGACGGCCACCCCCGGCGGCAGCTGCGGCCGCGCCAGCTCGACGACCTGCTCGGGGTCCAGGCACTGCAGCTCCACGGCCCGCGTCTCCACGGGGCCCGCGGGGCTGCCGACCAGCCGCGCGCCCACCACCGTCGCCGCGAGCCCCGCGACGACGGCGGCGGTCACCCGCAGCGCCCGCCGGCGCCGCCGCACGCGCCCCGCGCCGGCGACGGCCTGCAGCGCCACGACGTGCGCGGGGACGCCCGGGAGCGTGCCGTCCAGCATGTCGGCGAGCCGGCGCGACTCCTCGGCGACCTCGGCGACCAGCGTCGCGCAGTCGGGGCAGGTGCGGCAGTGCTCCGTGACCGCGACCGCCGCCGCCAGCTCGGACACGTCCGCGGTGGCGACCAGGCGCAGGCAGTCGGTGCACGTCATGGCGTGCGTCGTCGCGTGGGTCATCCCGTGAGCTCCGCCGCGCCCGGGTGCCGGGCGATCAGGTGGGCGCGGACCGCCGCGCGCGCCCGGAACAGGTGCGCGCGCACGGTCGCGGGGTTCGTCCCGGTCATCGCCGCGATCTCGGCCGGCGCGTAGCCCTGCAGGTCCGCGAGGTCGAAGATCTCGCGCTGCCGCGCCGGGAGGCCGCCGAACACCTCGCGGATGCGCGCCGCCACCCACTGCCGGTCCACCCGCGCGCCGGGGTCGGTGAGGTAGACGTCCCGCTCGGGCGCCGCGCCGGCCGACGCCGCGAGGCGGTGCCGGCGCCGCACGGTGCGGCGCCGCTGCCCGGCCGCCCGCCGCACGATCCGATAGAGCCACGCGGCCAGCGGCGCCTCGCCCCGGAACGCCGCGAGCTGCCGGTGCATCTGGACGAACGCCTCCTGGACGACGTCGTCCGCCTCGTCGGGATCGGCCGCGAACCCCAGCGCCCACCGATGCACCGCCGGGTGCAGCTCGGCCACCAGCGCGGTGAACGCCGCCGTGTCGCCGGCCGCGGCGCGGGCCGCCAGCGCCGAGCGCGCGGCGTCCGGCCCCGCGACCGACGGCGCGACGGGCGGCGGAGCGGGCGGGGCGACGGCGGATTCGGGGTCGGGCCGCATGGCGAGCATCGGGGTCGGGCCCGGGTGAGCGCGGTCGGGAGCGTCGGCGGGGGCGTCCTGCCAGATGATGCCGCGACCGCGGCGCGCGTTTACCGCCGGCCGCTCACGGCTGCCGCACGATCACGAAGCGCGTCCCGTCGGGCGAGACGTCGTACATCGTGCTGACGCCGCCGTGGTAGCGCGCCCGGAACAGCGCCGTCGCCGGACCCGGCACGGGGAGCGCGCCGCCCGCCGCGCGCGACATCGGCACCGCCATCAGCGCACCGTCGCGCCAGTAATACAGCTCCCGCCCGTCGCCGCGCCACACCGGATGCTCGCCGCCCTCCGTCGAGAGCTGGACGCGCCGGCCCGGCTGCGGGTAGGCGTCCAGGTAGACCTCCGGGCGCCCGGACGCGTCGGAGGTGTAGGCGACCCAGCGCCCGTCGGGCGAGACGCGGGCGCCCAGCTCGTTCGCGGGGGTCGCGACGTACGGGCGCGCCGGCGACCCGTCGGCCGGCTGCACGAGGATGTCGTGGCCGTTCTCCCGCGCCTCCTCGGTCACCAGGAGCGCGCGGCCGTCGCGCAGCCAGTCGCTGGGGAACTGCGTCCCGTCGCGCCGCGCCAGCACGCGCGCGTCGTCGCCGCTGCGCGACGCCTCGACCAGGTCCTTCCCGCCCGACGCGCTCGCGGAGAAGACGAGGCGTGCCCCGTCGGCGCTCCACTGGGGGTCGTTGCTGTCGAGGTCGTCGTCGGTGAGCCGGCGCGTCGCGCCCCCATCGAGCTCCGTCACCCAGAGGTCGCTCGAGCTCCGCCCCGGGCCGAACGCGCCGTACGCCACGCGCCGCCCGTCCGGCGAGAAGCGCGGCGTCCACGGCCGCTCGGCGGGGATCGCGGCCACCAGCCGCCCCGCGCGGTCCACGCCCGTCATCGTCGCGTCGCCCACGACCGCGGCCCGCGCCTCGGCGCCGGCGTCGCGCGACGCGGGCGCCGCCTCGGGCGCGGGCCCGGACGCGACGTCCCGCCACGGCGGGACGAGCGACGCGCGATCGACGAGCAGCCCGCCCGCGAGCCCCGCCGCGAGCATCGCCAGCGCCGCGTAGAGCGCCG
>CBHYLO010000012.1:0-21071 GCA_966128675.1 uncultured bacterium
TGGGCGACATCGGGTCCGACGCCGCGCGCTCGTCCGCGTCGCGCTCGTCCGCGTCCGCGTCGCGGTCGTCCGCGTCACGGTCGTCGGCCGTCGCCTGTGCAGGCGGCAGGCCGCGCATCGCCCAGCGCTGCTCGACCGCGCCCAGCACCCACGCGACGCCGCCCAGCATCACGAAGGCGACGACGAAGATCATCCAGCCCTCGGTGATGTGCATGAAGCCCTCGCCGAGCTTCGGATCGACGAAGTACACGAGGAAGCCGGTGAGGAACACGCGCACGCCGTTGAGCATGATCGCGATCGGCACCGCCGCGGCCAGCAGCGCGACGCGGCTGGCGACCCCGCGCAGCGTGATCGCGCCGAGCAGCACGCTGAGGCTGAGCAGCGCGGTCAGCGAGCGCAGCCCGCTGCACGCCTCGGCCACGAACAGCTCGTGCCCCGGGATCTTGATCACGTTGCCCGTCAGCAGCACGGGGATGTCGCGCCACGCCAGCAGCCCGGCGCCGATCTTGGACGCCATGAACTGGAGCGGGAGCGCGACCCGGCTGAGGATCAGCTCGGGCAGCGGGATCGACAGCGCGAACAGCGTGAACGGCAGCCACCAGCGCACCGCCTGCCGGACGCCGAAGTACCACACGACGAGGCCGAGCGCGGCCAGCAGCATCGAGCCGCGCATGACGAACATCTCCGCGGCCAGGTCGGCCACGTAGCGCAGCAGCACGCCGAAGAACAGCAGCACGCCGCCCAGCAGGCGGTTCGGCTTCCCGTCCGGCGCGATCCCCTCCTTCCAGGCGAACCAGAGCGCGAGCGGCGCGAGCAGCAGCCCGTGTCCCGCCTCCGGGTTCGACCACCAGTCGCGCATGAGGAGCCGCACGGGCCGGGCGAACAGCGCCGCGAACAGCGCCGCCGTGAGCACGGCCTCCGGCGACGCCCGGAGGCGCCAGCGGTCGACGTAGGAGGAGGACGAGAGTGGCGGAGAAGCGGTCGTCACGGGGGGCATCTCGGTGCCGCAGGATGGTGCCGCCCGTCCCGGGGGACGGGTGCGGCACAGAAGCGCGGGGCGACGGCGCCCCGGACAGATGGATCAGACGGTCTCGCGCACCGGCGGGCGGGCCGGCGTGGCCTGCGCCACCAGCGGCGCCGGCGCCGCCTTCGTGCGGCGGTCGGCCGAGCGGTCGGCGCGGCTGGCGAGCAGCGCGCTGCGCCCGATGGCGAGCAGCGCGATCATCCCCAGCGACGCCGAGATCGCCGCGCCGGCCGAGGAGACCAGGATCGAGCGCTTCATCGCCACCGCGACGAGGCGGCGCATCTGGATCGCGTCCAGCGCGAACAGCACCATGAGGGCGAACAGCACCACGGCCAGGATCACCGCCACCAGGCCGACGGTGCGCAGCACGCCGCGGTGCCCGAGGATCGCCGCGAAGAAGCCCAGGAGGCCGAGGCCGAGCACGACGGTGCCCAGGTTGCCGAACAGCAGCCCCACCATGCCGAAGCGCCACTGCAGGGAGCCGATCTCGGTCGCGAAGGAGCGGAGCGTGATGTCCGCGAGCGGGACGATGATCAGCAGCAGCGCGACGGCGTAGAGGCCCTTCGTGTAGCGCTGGACGTTCGAATCGAGAAGCACGGCGCGCGGAGTGAGATGACGGGAGTGAGAACGCGGGACGCGTCGGAGCCGTGGGCGGTCGAGCAGCGAGCGCGACGAGCGCCGGGCACCCGTGAGGGCGCGGCGAGTTCGGGGGCCGGGGCCGACCGTGCGACGGGTCGCCGACGGATGCCGGCCTCCCACCATGGCAACCGGCGGGCCGTGCCGTACGGAACCACCCCACCGCTCCGCTCGCCGCCCTTAAAAGATCGACAGATAGCCGTCCGTTCTGAACAAAGTGTCGCGCCGGCGCGAAGCCGGTCAAGGCGGAATGTGTGGCGTTCCGCCCCACCGGGCCACAACACTGTGGCATCGGCGCAACTTCCGGACAATCGCCCCGCCCGGTCCGCCCGGACACCGGCCTTCACGTCCGGCGGCACCGACCGTCGTATCTCCGACCGGGGTCGTGCGTCCCCAACCGCGGGCCCTTCTCGCGGCGGGCCCGCTATCTTGCCCCGGTCGCGCCCGGACCGACGCCAGCCGTCCGTCCGCCTCCACGTCCGCATGCCGTCCGACCTGACCTCGCCCCCGTTGGTCTCCCCCCTGCTCGAACCGCCGGCCACGCCCGACACCGGCCGCAACGGCCGCGTCGGACGCTCGCTCGCCGTCGGCGTGCTGTGGAACAGCGGCGCCAAGGCCCTGGGCCAGGCGGCCGCCTGGGCCTCCACCCTGGTGGTGGCGCGGCTCCTGTCGCCCGACGACTACGGCGTGTTCGGCATGGCCTCGTTCGTCCTCGGCCTGCTCCAGACGCTGGCCGAGTTCGGGATCGGGACCGCGGTCGTCATCCAGCGCGACCTGCGCCCGCGGCAGATCGCCCAGCTCAACACGACCTCGCTCTTCCTCGGCCTCGGCGGGATGGCGGTCGCCTGCGCCGCCGCGCCCCTGGCCGGGTGGTTCTTCGGCAATCCCAAGGTCACCCCCGTCCTCGCCGCGCTCAGCGTCACGTTCCTCATCGGGTCGGTGAAGAGCGTGCCGTGGGCGCTGCTGCAGCGCGACCTGCGCTTCAAGCGGCTCGCCGCGTACGAGGGGTTCCAGGCGCTCCTGCTGGCCGCCTGCACCATCACGCTCGCCGCGATGGGCGCCCGCCACTGGACGCTGGTGGGGGCCGCGATCCTGAGCGCCGTCGTCTCGACGGGGCTGGCGCTGCGCTTCCACGCCGTCCCCTTCGCCTGGCCGTCGCGCCGCGAGGTCGGCCCCGCGCTCTCGCTGGGCGGCGACGTCGTGGCGCAGCGGCTGGCCTGGTACGCGTACTCCAACGCCGACTTCGTGGTCGCGGGCCGGATGCTCGGGACGGCGGCCGCGGGCGCCTACACGCTCGCCTGGACGCTGGCCAACATCGGCATCGACAAGGTCGCGGCGCTCGTCCTCCAGGTCACGCCGCCCATCCTCGCCGCCGTCAAGGACGACCGCGCCGAGCTGACCCGCTACGTGGTGCTCGTGACGCAGGTGCTGGCGCTGGCGGTCTTCCCCATCGCCGTCGGCCTGGCGCTCGTCGCCCCGGAGTTCGTCGTCGGCGTGCTCGGGGCCAAGTGGACCTCCATGGTGCCGGCGCTGCAGCTGCTGTCCGCCTACGCGTCCATCCGCGTCGTGCTGCCGCTGTTCTCGCAGACGCTCATCACCGTCGGGGACCAGCGCTTCGCGACCCGCATGAACGTGATCGGCGCGCTGCTGATGCCGGCCGCCTTCGTGCTCGGCGCGCGGTGGGGCGGCATCACGGGCATCGCCGCCGCCTGGGTGATCGCCTACCCGGTGCTCGCCGTCCCGATCACGCGGCGCACGCTGGGGCACCTCGCCGTCTCGGGGCGGCCGTTCTTCCGCTCCGCCATCTGGCCGGCGTTCAGCGCCTGCGTCGTGATGGCGGTCGGCGTGGAGCTCGCGCGGCTGGTGCTCCCCGACGGCTGGCCGGCGCTGGCGCGCCTCGCGGTGCTCGTCGGCGTCGGCGGCTGCGCCTACCTGGGCACGCTCGCCACCGCCCACCTGCCGAGCGTCCGCGCCACGCTGTCGGCGGCGCGCGCGCTGCGGTCGACCTGAGCGCCGGCCCCGCCGCCATGCCCTCGCTCGCCGGGTCGCTCGTCGCGGCCGGACTCGCGCTCGTCCTCGTGCCGTGGGCGGGCTACCCGCTCGTGGTGCACGCGCTGGCGCGCCTCGCCCCGCCGCGGGCGCCGCAGGACGCGGCCGACCTCCCCGCCGGCACGCTGCCCACCGTGACGTGCGTGCTCGCCACGCGCGAGGACGCGGAGGTCGTGCGCGCGCGCGTCGCCGACTTCCTCGCGCAGGACTATCCGGCGGACCGGCTGGACGTCGTGGTCGCGCTGGACGCGAGCGTCGCCGCCGCGCTGCAGCCGGCGCTCGCGTTCGCGGACCCGCGCGTGACGGTCGTCGCCGGCGACGCGCCCGGCGGCAAGTGCGCGGCGCTGAACGCGGGCGTGCGCGCCGCGCGCGGTGAGCTGCTGCTCTTCTCCGACGCGCGCCAGCGCTTCGCGCCCGACGTCGCGCGCCGGCTGGTGGGCGCGCTGACCGCCGACGCGCGCCTCGGCATCGTCTCGGGCCGGCTGCTGCTGCCTGCCGACCGCGAGTCGTCGCTCTTCCGCCTCTACTCGCGCTACGAGCTCGCGCTGCGCGACGCCGAGGCGCGGCTGCACTCGGCCATCGGCGTCAGCGGGTCGATCTACGCGATGCGGCGGCGCCTGTGGACGCCGCTGCCCGCGGACCTGATCCTGGACGACGTCTACGTGCCGATGCACCTCGCGCTCGACGGCTGGCGCGTGGGCTTCCGCGCCGACGCCCACGCGCACGAGACGCGGCGGGTGGACGCGCCGCAGGAGTTCCGCCGCAAGGTCCGCACGCTCACCGGCAACTACCAGCTGTGCGCGTACCTCCCCGCCCTGCTGGCGCCGTGGCGCAATCCGCTCTGGCTGCCCTTCCTCTGCCACAAGCTGCTGCGCCTGCTGCTGCCGCTGGCGATCCTGCTGGTGGCGGCGGGCGGCGCGCTGCTGCTGTGGCAGGTCGCCGGCGAGCGCGCGCCGGTGCTCGCGCTCGCGGCGCTGGCGCTGGCGGCGTGGCTGCGCGTCGGCCCCGATCCGGTGACGCGGCGGCTGCGCGGCATCGCGCTGCAGCTCGGGAGCATGCAGGCGGCGGCCGCGGTCGCGATGTTCTACGGGCTGCGCGGGCGGTGGAACGTCTGGACGCGCTGAGCGCGCGCCGACGTCCCGCCGCCGCCCCGCCCTACGCGATGTTCGACGCCAGCCAGCGCGCGGCGACGTCGACGTCCATGCCGCGGCGCCGCGCGTAGTCCTCCACCTGGTCGCGCCCGATCTTCCCGATGCCGAAGTAGCGCGCGTCGGGATGGCCGATGTAGTAGCCGCTCACCGCCGCCGTCGGATACATCGCGAAGCTCTCGGTGAGCTGCAGCCCGATCGCCGCGGTCGCGTCCAGCAGCGCGAACAGCGGCCCCTTCTCGGTGTGGTCGGGGCACGCGGGATAGCCCGGCGCCGGCCGGATGCCGCGATACTCCTCGCGGATCAGCGACGCGTTCTCCAGCGCCTCGTCGGGCGCGTAGCCCCACAGCTCGCGCCGCACGTGCTCGTGCAGCCGCTCCGCGAACGCCTCGGCCAGCCGGTCGGCCAGCGCCTTCGCGAGGATCGCCGAGTAGGGATCGTTGGCCGTCTCGTAGGCCGCGACGACCGCCTCGAGGCCGAGGCCCGCCGTCACCGCGAAGCCGCCCATCCAATCCTGCACCCCGCTGGCGCGGGGTGCTACAAAGTCGGCGAGGCAGTAGTTCGGGCGCTCGTCCTTCTTGTCCTGCTGCTGCCGCAGGAAGTGCACGGTCTCCAGCGGGCGCGTGCGCGCCTCGTCGGCCCACAGCACCACGTCGTCGCCGGTCGCGTTGGCGGGCCAGAGGCCGACCACCGCGCGCGCCGTCAGCAGCTTCTCGTCGACGATGCGGTCGAGCATCGCGCGCGCGTCGCGGTACAGCCCGCGCGCCGCCTCGCCCACCGTCGGATCCTCGAGGATCGCCGGGTAGTGGCCCGCCAGCTCCCACGTCTGGAAGAACGGCGTCCAGTCGATGCGCGCGACCAGGTCCGCGAGCGGCCAGTCGTCGTACACGCGCACGCCCGGCGACGCGGGGCGCGTCGGCGCGTACGCCGTCCAGTCGATCGCCACCGGGTTCCGGCGCGCCTGCTCCAGCGGCAGCAGCCGCGCGGCGTCGCGGCGCCCGGCGCGGTTCGCGCGCACCGCCTCGTACTCCGTGCGCACGTCGGCCTCGAACTGCTCGCGCAGCCCGTCGCTCAGCAGCGAGCCCGCCACGCCCACCGCGCGCGACGCGTCCAGCACGTGCACGACGGGCCCGGCGTACTGGGGCGCGATCTTCACCGCCGTGTGCACCTTGGACGTCGTCGCGCCGCCGATCAGCAGCGGCGTCGTGAAGCCCTGGCGCTGCATCTCGCCGGCGACGAACGCCATCTCCTCGAGCGACGGCGTGATGAGGCCCGAGAGGCCGATCAGGTCCACGCCCTCGCGCTTCGCCGTCTCGAGGATCGTCGCCGCGGGCACCATCACGCCCAGGTCGACGACCTCGAAGTTGTTGCACTGCAGCACCACGCCCACGATGTTCTTGCCGATGTCGTGCACGTCGCCCTTGACGGTCGCCATCAGCACCTTGCCGGCGCTGCGCGTGTCGTTCCGCTCCGCCTTCTCGGCCTCGATGAACGGGATCAGGTGCGCGACCGCCTTCTTCATGACGCGGGCGCTCTTCACCACCTGCGGCAGGAACATCTTCCCCGACCCGAACAGGTCGCCGACGACGTTCATGCCGTCCATCAGCGGCCCCTCGATCACCTCGATGGGGCGCGCGAACTGGAGCCGCGCCTCCTCGGTGTCGTCCACGACGTGCGCGTCGATGCCGTGCACCAGCGCGTACGACAGGCGCTCCGTCACCGGCAGCGCGCGCCAGGCGTCGGTCTCGACGACCGCCTGCTTCTGCCCGCGGAAGCGCTCCGCGATCTCCAGCAGCCGCTCGGTCGCGTCGGCGCGGCGGTTCAGCACCACGTCCTCGGCGCGCGCCAGCAGCTCGGGGTCGATGTCGTCGTAGACCGGCAGCGCGCCCGCGTTGACGATGCCCATCGTCAGCCCGGCGCGGATCGCGTGGTACAGGAACACCGCGTGGATCGCCATGCGCACCGGCTCGTTCCCGCGGAAGGAGAACGACACGTTGCTGATGCCGCCGCTGAGGCTCGCGTGCGGCAGCTCCGCCCTGATGCGCCGCGCGGCCTCGATGAACGCGACGCCGTACGCGTTGTGCTCCTCGATCCCGGTCGCGATCGCGAACACGTTCGGGTCGAAGATCACGTCCTGCGGCGCGAAGCCCACCCGCTCGGTGAGGATGCGGTACGCGCGCGCGCAGATGGCGACCTTGCGCTCCACCGTGTCGGCCTGCCCCTGCTCGTCGAACGCCATCACGATGACGGCCGCGCCGTAGCGCTTCACCAGCGTCGCCTGGCGCACGAACTCCGCCTCGCCCTCCTTGAGCGAGATCGAGTTCACGACGCCCTTCCCCTGCACGTTCTTCAGCCCCGCCTCGATCACCGAGAACTTGGACGAGTCGATCATCACCGGCACGCGCGCGATGTCGGGCTCCGCGGCCAGCAGCCGCAGGAACGTCGTCATCGCCGCCTCGGCGTCGAGCATCCCCTCGTCCATGTTGACGTCGAGCAGCTGCGCGCCGTTCTCCACCTGCTGGCGCGCGACCGTCAGCGCGGCCGGGTAGTCGCCGGCGAGGATCAGCCGCGCGAACTGCTTGGAGCCCGTGACGTTCGTGCGCTCGCCGACGTTCACGAAGTTCGTGTCCGGCCCGACGACCACCGGCTCCAGCCCCGAGAGCCGGAGCCGCGGCGCGATCTCGGTGCGCGCGCGCGGCGGCAGGTCGGCCACCGCCTCCGCGATCGCCCGGATGTGCGCCGGCGTGGTGCCGCAGCAGCCGCCGACGACGTTCACCAGCCCCGCCTCCGCGAACTCGCGCAGCACGGCGGCCATCGCCTCGGGGCTCTCGTCGTAGCCGCCGAACTCGTTCGGCAGGCCGGCGTTCGGGTGCGCGGTGACGAGGCAGTCCGCGACGCGCGCCAGCTCCTGCACGTGCCGCCGCAGGTCCTTCGCGCCCAGCGCGCAGTTCAGCCCGATCGACAGCGGGCGCGCGTGCATCATCGAGTACCAGAACGCCTCCGCGGTCTGGCCGGTGAGCGTGCGGCCGCTCTGGTCGGTGATCGTGCCCGAGATCATCACGGGCACGCGCTCGCCCCGCTCGTCGAACACCTGCTCGATCGCGAACAGCGCCGCCTTGGCGTTCAGCGTGTCGAAGATCGTCTCGACCAGCAGGAGGTCCGCCCCGCCCTCCAGCAGCCCGTGCGCCGCCTCGGCGTACGCGGGCACCAGCTCGTCCCAGGTGACGTTGCGGAAGCCGGGGTCGTTGACGTCGGGGCTGATGGACGCGCTGCGGTTCATCGGCCCCAGCACGCCCGCCACGAAGCGCGGCCGCTCGGGCTCCGCGGCCTCGAACTCGTCGGCCACGCCGCGCGCGAGCCGGGCGCCGGCGACGTTCAGCTCGCGCGCGAGGTGCGACATGCGGTAGTCGGCCATCGACACCGCCGTCGAGTTGAACGTGCTCGTCTCGAGGATGTCGGCGCCGGCCGCGAGGTACGCGCGGTGGATCTCGCCGATGACGCCGGGGCGCGTGAGGACCAGCAGGTCGTTGTTCCCCCGCAGGTCCACCGGCCAGTCGGCGAAGCGCTCGGGGATCGGCCCGCCGCGCCCGCGATAGTCGGCCTCCTCCAGCCGGTAGGTCTGGACCATCGTCCCCATCGCGCCGTCCAGGACCAGGATGCGGCGGGCGAGCAGCGGCTCCAGCAGGGCGAGCCGCTCGGCGCGAGTGCGCACGGCGGGGGCGGCAGGCGTCTCGATGGCGGGCACGGCGGGTCGGGCGAGGGTCAGACGAGCGTCGGGGCCGAGGGACGGAGGCCGCGCGGGCTTTTCCATCCGATCATCCGGATGATAAGATAATAGCGGCCGTCCAGGCCAGCCGGCCCGTCCGCGCCGGCCGACCGTTCCCCTGCGCCACCCGCCGTGACCGACGCTCGCGCCGCCGCCCTGGAGCGGTTCCTGGACCCCGCCGAGGTCGTCCTCGTGGACGGCGCGATGGGGACGATGCTCTACGCCAAGGGCGTCTTCATCAACCAGTGCTACGACGAGCTGGCGCTCCGCGCGCCCGAGCTCGTCCGCGACGTCCACCGCGCCTACGTGGCCGCGGGCGCCGAGGTGCTGGAAACCAACACCTTCGGCGCCAACCGGGCGAAGCTGGCGACCTACGGCCTGGAGGGCTCGGTGGCCGCGATCAACCGGAAGGCGGCGGAGCTGGCCCGCGAGGCGGCGGCCGACGCGCCCGGTGGGCGGCACCCGGTCCTCGTGGCCGGCGCCGTGGGGCCGCTCGGCCTCCGCATCGAGCCGTACGGCCCGACCTCCCGCGACGAGGCCCGCGGCATGTTCGCCGAGCAGATGGCGGCGCTGCGCGAGGGGGGCGCGGACCTGTTCGTGCTCGAGACCTTCGGCGACCTGCTGGAGCTGGAGCAGGCGCTGCGCGCCGCGCGCGAGGTGGACCCCTCGGTGCCGGTGGTCGCGATGACGACCGTCGGCGAGGACCTGCGCACGCCGTTCGGCGCCGCGCCGGCCGACGTCGCCCGCGCGCTGGACGCGTGGGGCGCCGACGTGATCGGCCTCAATTGCTCGGTGGGCCCGCAGACGATCCTCGAGGCGGTCGAGCAGATGGCCGCGGTCACGCACCGCAAGCTGGCCGCGATGCCGAACGCCGGCATGCCGCGCGAGGTGGGCGGGCGCCGCATCTACATGGCGAGCGCCGAGTACTTCGCGACGTACGCGCGGCACCTCGTGCAGGGCGGCGCGAAGATCGTCGGCGGCTGCTGCGGCACGACGCCCGACCACATCCGCGCGATGTCGCAGGCGCTGCGCGTGGAGCGCGCGATCGCCGCGCAGGGCCGCCGCTCCGCCGCGCCCGCGACGACGGCCGAATTCCGCGCCGTCGACGCCGGGCGGCCGACCGGCGTGACGCCCTTGCCGCTCGCCGAGCGCTCGCGCCTGGGCGCGAAGCTGGCGCGCGGCGAGTTCGTGACGACGGTGGAGATCGTGCCGCCGCGCGGCATCGACACGACCAAGCTGCTGGCGGACGCGGGCACGCTGCACGCCGCCGGCGTGGACGCCATCAACGTCCCCGACGGGCCGCGCGCGCAGAGCCGCATGGGCGCGATCGCGACCTCGCTGCTGATCGAGCAGCGCGTCGGCATCGAGAGCGTGACGCACTACGCCTGCCGCGACCGCAACCTGCTCGGCATGCTGAGCGACCTGCTGGGCGCCGCGGGGCTGGGGCTGCACAACCTGCTGCTCATCACCGGCGACCCGCCGAAGATGGGTCCCTACCCCGACGCGACCGCCGTCTTCGACATCGACGCGATCGGGCTGACGAACCTCGTGGCGGGGCTGAACCGCGGGCTCGATCCCGGCGGCAACGCGCTCGGCGCGCCGACGCGCTTCGTGGTGGGCGTGGGCGTGAACCCCGCGGCCATCGACCCCGCGCACGAGCGGCAGCGCTTCGCCTACAAGGTGGAGGCGGGCGCCGAGTACGCGATCACGCAGCCCGTGTTCGACCCGGCGCAGCTGGAGCGGTTCCTGCGCACGATCGACGACGTGCGCATCCCGATCATCGCCGGCATCTGGCCGCTGGTGTCGGCCCGCAACGCGGAGTTCCTCGCCAACGAGGTGCCCGGCGTGACGGTGCCCGAGTCGGTGCTCGCGCGCATGCGCACCGCGAACGCGCGCTCCAAGGAGCACGCGGTGGCCGAGGGGATCGCGATCGCGCGCGAGATGCTGGAGCTGGTGCGCGGCGAGGTGCAGGGCGTGCAGGTCTCCGCGCCGTTCGGCCGCGTGGAGCTGGCGCTCGACGTCTTCGCGGGCGCGGCGACGGCGTAGCGCCGCGCGCCGCGCTCAGAGCCCCGTCGTCGCGGCGACCGAGGCGATCGACCCGACCGCGACGCGGTCGCTCGCGGCGACGGGCGCGCGGTCGCCCGGCGTGGCGACGAGGCGGATCGGCACCTCGCGCCGCACCGCGGCCGGCGTCGCCAGCGGGACGACGTGCGTCAGCCAGCGCTCCAGCTGCGCGAAGCGGAACAGGTCGTCCGCGCAGTCGATCTCGCCGCGGCGGTGCCGCTCGAGGTCCGCGCGGATGCGCGCGACGTCGTAGAGGTCCGCCGCGGTCGGGCTCTCCAGCATCTCGGCCAGCGGCTCGGCCAGCGCGTGCCGGAACCAGCTGCGGCGCGGGTGCTCGAAGCCGACCTTGTCGTAGCGCCGGTGCACGATCTCGGGCGCGCGGCCCAGCATCGCCTCGCGCAGCACGTACTTGTTCCACGGCCCGCGCAGCAGCCAGCCCTCCGGCAGCGAGAACGCGCACTCGACGACGCGGTGGTCCAGGTACGGCACGCGCGCCTCGAGCCCGTGCGCCATCGAGTTGCGGTCCTCGAGGCGCAGGTAGAGCGGCAGCGGATCGCACGTGACCGAGGCGCGCAGCGCCGCCGTCAGCCCGTACCCGCGCTCGGCGCCCGCGGGCGGCAGCGCGCGCCGCACCGCGTCGCGGTACCACGGGTGCCGGCCGGCCCGGTGCCGGCGCCACCACCGGCTCGCGCCGCCGTAGCCCGGCACCGCCGGGCGCAGGCGGACGCGCCGGCTCCGCCGGCGGATGTGGGCCAGGAGCGCCGCCGCGTCGCCGCCGTGCGCGGCGCTCCAGGCCCGCACCTCGTCCTCCCAGCGCGGATCGCCGGCGACCGCGAGCCCGACCCAGTACTCGTCGAAGTAGCTGCTGTAGCCCGCGAGCACCTCGTCGGCGCCCTGGCCGCTGAGCATCACCTTGATGCCGTGCGCGCGGGCCGTGCGCATGATCTCGGAGCCGATCGCCGCCGTGAGCGTGTGCACCGGCTCGTCGTGCGCCGCGAGCAGCCCGTCGAGCGTCGCGAGCAGCCGCCGCGGCTCGACGTCGACGACGTTCAGGCGCGCGCCCGTCTGCCGCAGCGTGGCGTCGATGTAGGCGCGCTCGTCGTGCTCCTCGCTCATGTAGCAGAACGCGTCGAGCGGCGCGTCGAGCACGCGCGCCAGCGAGCAGGCGAGCAGCGTGGAGTCGAGCCCGCCGGAGAGCGACACGCCGACCGCGACGTCGGCCTGCGCCTGCAGGCGCACCGCGTCGTCCAGCAGCGCCCCGAACTCCTCCGCGGCGTCCGGGCGCTCGCGCCGCTCGATGCCGTCGAGCGACCAGTAGGTCCACTCGCGCCGCCTGCCGTCGCGCCCGATCTCGAACGCCGAGGCGGCGGGGACCTCGTGGATGCCCGCGAAGAAGGTCCGGCCGGCCGCGGGCGGATGCTCGTCGGCGCGGCCCACCAGCCACGTCGACACCCGCTCCCAGTCCGGCGCGCGGCCCGCGCCCGCCACGCGCAGCGCCTTGATCTCGGACGCGAACGCGACGCCCTCGGGCAGGGCGGCCCAGTACAGCGGCTTGATCCCGAACCGGTCGCGCGACCCGAAGACGACGCCCCGCTCGCGATCGTGGACGAGGAACGCCCACATGCCGTTCAGCCGCCGCAGGCAGTCGCCGCCCCACTGCATGTAGGCGCGCAGCAGGACCTCGCTGTCCGAGGTCGAGCGGAACCGGTGGCCGAGCGCCTCCAGCTCCCGGCGCAGCTCGCGGTAGTTGTAGATCTCGCCGTTGAACACCATCACGAAGCGCCCGTCGTCCGAGCACATCGGCTGGTGGCCGGCCGCCGACAGGTCGACGATCGCGAGGCGCCGGAAGGCGAAGCCGACGCCCGGCCCGCACCAGAGCCCCTCGTCGTCGGGGCCGCGATGCGCCAGCACCGACCCCATCGCCGCCAGACGCTGGACGTCCACGGCGTCGGTCCTCCAGGCTGTCAGGGCGGCAAAGCCACACATGAGCGCGTGAGGTGAGTCGGGGTGGAGTAGCCGTGCCGGCGCGAGCCCAGGCGTCGCGCTGCACACCATACACTAGGATGGTGCATGCCGAACAGACCCGAATCCATGCACGATCACGGCCGTGCTCGCCGCATACCGATCGTGGAGCGTGACGTACGGCACAGGCGGCCGCGACTCGCGCGTCCGCCCCGGCGCATGCCGTGGCACATGACGCGCCGCGAGCGCCCGCACGCTCCCTATCGCGATCTCCAGGCCTCCGCGTCGGCGCCGCGATGACGGACGGACGATCGGACCGGGACGCGTCCGCGGACGGCGTCGCCGGCGACGTCCTCGCCCCCCCGCCGGCGGACACCCGGCTCGGGGCGCCGGCCGCGCGCGCGGTCGATCCGGTCGCCGCCGGGGAGGCGCTCGACCGCTCGTTCGCGGCGGGGCTGCTCTGGACGGCCGGCGCCCGCTGGGCGAGCCAGCTGGTCTCCTGGGGCGTGACGATCCTGGTCGCCAACCTGCTCTCCCCGACGGACTACGGCATCGTCGGGATGTCGGCGCTCCTGGTCGGCTTCATCGCGCTCGTGGGCGAGTTCGGCCTCGGGCTGACCGTGGTCCGCTACCGCGACCTGTCGGCGCAGGAGCTGGCCGCGATGCAGGGGCTGGCCCTCGTCGTGGGGCTCACGAGCCTCGCCATCGGCTGCGCGCTCGCCGTCCCCCTCGGCGCGTTCTTCCGGTCGCCGCAGCTGCCGGCAGTCGTCGCCGTTCAGAGCCTGGGCTTCGTGATCGCCGCCGGGGCGGTCGTCCCGGCGGGGCTGCTGCAGCGCGACCTCCGCTTCCGCGCGCTCGCGGGCGTCGAGGTCTGCCGCGCCTTCGCCGCCGCCGTCGTCGCCGCCGCGCTGGCGCTGGGGGGCTTCGGCTACTGGACGTTCGGGCTCGCCGAGCTCGGCGGCACGACCGCCGCGACGCTGGCGATCCTCGCGACGCGCCGACAGCCGGTGGCCTGGCCGCGCCCGGCCCGCCTCGCGCGGGTCGCCACGTTCAGCGTGCGCACGCTGGTCGACCGCGTCGCCTGGTACACGTACCTCAACGCCGACTTCCTCCTGGTGGGCCGGCTGCTGCAGCGGCAGGCGCTCGGCGTCTACACCTTCGCGTGGACGCTCACCAACCTGCCGGTGGAGAAGATCACCGCGCTCGTGAGCCACGTCTCGCCCGCCTACTTCTCGGCGCTGCAGGACGATCGCGCGGGGCTGCGCCGCTACGTGCTGGCGCTGACCGAGGGGCTGGCGACGCTGGCGCTCCCGATGACCGTCGGCCTCGCGCTGGTGGCGGACGACTTCGTGGCGCTCGCCTTCGGCGCCAAGTGGCAGGGGGCCGTGGTGCCGATCCGCCTGCTCGCGGTGTCGATGGCGTGGCGCGCGGTCGCGCCCGTGCTGCACAACGCGCTGCTGATGCTCGGCGACGCCCGGTTCCTGATGTACCAGGGCCTCGCCTGCGCGCTCACCTTCCCGGCGGCGTTCTACGCCGGGCTGCGCATGGGCGGGCTCGCGGGGCTCGCGGCGACCTGGCTGGTCATCTACCCGATCTCGCAGCTGCCCGTGCTCTGGCGCACCGTCACGCGCATCATGCCGGCGCGCGTGTACGCCGGCGCGTTCCGGCCCGCCGTCGAGGGCACGCTGGCGATGTGCGTGACGGTCGCCGCGGTGCGCCTGCTCCTCCCCCGCCCCACCGGCCGCGCGGATGCCGCGCTGCCGCTCGCCGCGCAGATCGCGATCGGCGCCGGCACCTACGCGCTGGTGCTCTGGCTGCGGCACCGCGGCCGTCTCGAGGCGCTGCTCGCGCTCCGCCGCCAGGCGCGCGAGGGCTGAGTGCGAGGCCTGCGACGGCGCGCGCGCGGCGTCAGCGCGCCTGCGCGACCACCAGGCAGCTCCCGCCCACCGGCACGACCTCGCCGCGCGCGATGCGCGCGTGCTCGCGCTCCAGCAGCCCTTCGAGCGCGCTCCCGACCGCGCCCGCCGGCAGCGCGTGCTGCGACGCCGCGCGCGTCCCGTCCTGCTCGCGCACCAGGCCGAGGGCGCTCGGCAGCGTGCGGCGGAGGAGGACGGGGAGCGGGAGCCACGCGAACATGTACGTGGCGTAGGGCACGTCGAAGCCGCTCGCGCCCAGCCGCTCGCGCAGCATCCGCAGGGTGTAGCGGCGGAAGTGCCCCGCGAGCGCGTCCTCGGTGGACCAGAGCCAGCGATACGCCGGCACGGTGAGGAACAGGTACCCGCCGGGCCGCAGCGTGCCGGCGATCCCGCGCAGGAACCCGCGGTCGTCCTCGATGTGCTCCAGCACGTCGAAGATGCCGATCGCCGGCACGGAGCGCGGCGCGAAGCCCGCCCGCTCCAGCGGCGCGCAGACGACGGGGCGCAGGCCGCGCTGCCACGCGTTGCGCGCGCCGTCGGGGCCGGGCTCCACGACCACCGTGTCGAAGCCGGCGTCGCGCAGGCCCATCGACACGAAGCCGTTCCCGCCCCCGACGTCGACGATCGGGCCGTCCGGCCGGTGGCGGCGGGCGCAGGCGACGATGCAGCGGCTGCGATGGCGGAACCAGAACGACTGCTCCTCGATCGCGGCGTAGCGGTCGTGGTGCTCGGACGGATACGAGAGCGACGCGTCGTCCGCGGCGCGCCAGAAGCCGTCGCCGACGGACCGGAGCCCGGCCGCGACCGGCTGCCAGCCGGCGAGGCGCGTCACGTCGTCCGTGGACTCGTGCGCGTCACGCATCGCGTGCGGCCTCCAGCCAGAAGTGGTGGACGTGCTCGACGCGCTCGACGGCGTAGCCGCACGCCTCGTAGAGGCGGCAGGCGGGCGCATTGGCCGCCTGCGTCACGACCTGCGCCGACGCGAAGCCGCGCCGCGCGGCGTCCCGCAGCGCGGCCTGCACCAGCGCGCGCCCCACGCCGCGCCCGCGCGCCGCGGCCGCCACCGCGAGCAGCCCGATGTCCGAGCGATCGCCGCGACGCCCGACGGTCGCGACGCCGGCGAGCCCGCCGTCGGCGACGTCCGCGTCGACGCGCTCGTCGACCCGTGCCACGAGCACCACGTCGGCCAGCGCGCCGGCGACGGCGCGCGCCATCCAGGTCTCGTACAGGTGCGGGAAGACGTGCGGCGGCATGCGCGGGTCGACGCGGAAGCGCGAGTGCTCGCCGCTGGCCAGCGCCAGGCGGCGCAGCGCGTCGTCGGGCCAGCCGCCGGTCCAGGGCGCGATGCGCACGGCGCCGCCCGCGTCCGCCGGTGGCGGCGCCGCGTCGACGGCGCGCGCGTACGTCACCTTCCGGTCGACGAGCGTGCCGCCGAGCGCGCGCGCCTGGGCGTGCAGCGCGGGCGCCGCGTCCGCGTCGAGCGAGAGGTAGAGCAGCGCCACCCCGCGCGCCCGCGCCTCGTCGAGCGCCCGGGCGAGCGTCGCCGGCTCGTCGAGCGCGGCGTCCACGCGCGCGACCGCGAAGCCGAACTGCTCGGAGTCCCAGGCCAGCGGCGCGACCAGCGGCGACGCGCGCGTCACCTCGCGCGTCACCTCGCGCGTGACCTCGCGCACGGGCGTGCGCGCGCGCGGCTCACCCATCCGCCGGCGCGTCCGCGCGGGCGCGCAGCTCCTCGGCCACCACGTACACCGGGCGGTCCTGCGTCCGGAGGTGCATGCGCGCCAGGTACTCGCCCATGATGCCGAGCGCGAACAGCTGCGCGCCGGAGAAGATCGCGATGATCGACGCCAGGAACGGGAAGCCCGGGATGCTCCCGCCGCTCGCGACGTAGCGGCCGATCACGAACAGGAGCACGACGAGGCCGAAGAGCGTGAAGGCGAACCCCACGAAGCTCGCGATGCGCAGCGGCAGCGTGCTGAACCCCGTCACCATGTTGAGCGCGTGCTGCGCGAGCCGCGCGACGGTGTAGTTCGACACGCCGCTGTGCCGCGCCTCGTGGCGGACGCGCACGACCGTGAACCGCGTCGTCGCCCAGGTGAGGAGCACGTCGAGCGACACGCTGGCGTTGCGGTAGTCGGCGAACGCGGCGCGCAGCGGCGTGCGGAAGGCGCGGAAGGCGCTCACGCTGCCGGCGGTCTCGACGCCCATCGCCCCGCGCAGCGCCATCTTGGTCGCGCTCGACGCGAGGTTGCGCAGCAGCCCGTGCTGCTGCGCGACGGGCGTGCCGTAGACCACGTCGTGACCGTCGTCGAGCGCCGCGAGCAGCGCGCCGATCTCCTCGGGCGGATGCTGCAGGTCGTCGTCGATGGTGACGATCACGTCGAAGCGCGCGGCGCGCACGCCGCACAGGAGCGCGTTGTGCTGCCCGAAGTTGCGCAGCAGGCGGAAGGCCCGGATCCAGGGGTGCGCCTCGGCCAGCGCGCACACGACCTGCCAGCTGCGGTCGCGGCTGCCGTCGTTGACGAGCACGACCTCGAAGTCGCGGGCCAGCGTCGGCAGCACGTCGGCGAGCCGCTCGATCAGCGCGGGCAGCGAGCCCTCGCTGTTGTAGACCGGGACGACGACCGACAGGCCGGCGCGCGCGGGCGGGCGGCGGGGCGGCCCCGGCGCGAACGGCGATCCCTGACGTGGCGCGGTCGAGACTTCGGCGTTCGGCATCGCGGTCGGCCCGGCTGAGGGTGGATCGACGGCCCAAGATAGGCCCGGCTGCCGGCCGCGACCAGCACGGCATCCGCCAGCCGGCCTCGGCCGCCGACGGGAAAATCGCCGCCGGCGTCTGGCGGGAGCGCGGTCGGCGCGCCAGCGTATGCACCGACGGGTGCGCCGCAGGGCCGCCCGGGCTAGCGATCCGATGCACGAGGTACGACGCCCGCTGGACTCGCGCTGCGATCCGCCGGTGGCTCCCGCCCCCGGACGGCAGCGTTCACGCGTTTACCGAAGAGCGCCCGATGCGGATCCCGTTCAACCGTCCCATCCTCGCCGGCCCCGAGCTGACGTACATCCAGCAGGCGGTGGCCGCGGGCCACCTGTCGGGCGACGGACAGTTCACGAAGCGCTGCCACGCGCTGCTCGCCGAGCGCACCGGCGCGCCCCACGTGCTGCTCACGCACTCGTGCACGGCCGCGCTCGAGATGACCGCGCTGCTGGCCGAGGTCGGCCCGGGCGACGAGGTCATCATGCCCTCGTTCACCTTCTCGTCGACGGCCAACGCCTTCGCGCTGCGCGGCGCGACGCCGGTGTTCGTGGACGTGCGCCCGGACACGTTCAACCTCGACGAGACGCTGGTGGAGGCGGCGATCACGCCGCGCACGCGCGCGATCGTGGCGGTGCACTACGCCGGCGTGGGCTGCGAGATGGACGCGCTGGCGGCGATCGCGCAGCGGCACGGCCTGCTGCTCATCGAGGACGCCGCCCAGGGCGTGGGCTCGACGTACGGCGGGAAGGCGCTCGGCAGCATCGGCCACCTGGGGACCCTGAGCTTCCACGAGACGAAGAACGTCATCTCGGGCGAGGGCGGCGCGCTGCTGGTCAACGACGAGCGCTTCGCCGCGCGTGCCGAGATCCTGCGCGAGAAGGGCACCAACCGCAGCGCGTTCTTCCGCGGGCAGGTGGACAAGTACTCGTGGGTCGACGTCGGCTCGTCGTTCCTGCCCACGGACATGGTCGCCGCGTTCCTGCTGGCGCAGCTCGAGAGCGCGGACGCGCTGACGCAGCGGCGGCTGGACGCCTGGCACCGCTACCACGCCGCGTTCGAGGAGATGGAGCGCGAGGGAATGGTGCGCCGCCCGGTGACGCCGCCGCACTGCACGCACAACGCGCACATGTACTACCTGATCCTGCCGTCGCTGGACCGGCGGCAGGCGTTCATCGGCGCGATGCGCGACCGCGGCATCGGCGTCATGTTCCACTACGTGCCGCTGCACTCGTCGGTCATGGGGCAGCGCTGCGGCCGCGCGCACGGCGCGCTGCCGGTCACGGACGCCGCCGGCGAGCGGCTGGTGCGCCTGCCGATGTGGGCGGACGTCGGCCCGCACGTGGACGAGATCGTGCACCACGCGATGGCCGCGCTGTTCGAGGCCGCGCCGCCCGCCGCCCGCACGGCCTCGCTGCCGATGCGCCCCCCGGCCACGCGCGAGCTCGCACGCTGAGCGCATGCACGCCCGGACGCAGGAGACGCCGTCCCCGTTCGCCGTGTACGCCCCCGGGGACGCGGCGCCCGCGTGTGCGCCGGTCGCCGCGCCGGTCGCCGCGCCGCCCGCGCCGTCGCGCTGGCGGCTGCGCGCGCTCGCGGTGCTGTGGGCCGGGACGCTCACCCTGACGATGCAGGCGTGGGTCGGCGGCACGACGATCTACCGGCAGGAGCTGGCCGCGAAGGTCGAGCAGCTCCACGGCGCCATCCTGCGCAACGCGCCCCCGACGGGGCGCACGTGGTCGGAGATCGGCGCCAACGGGACCAACGTGCGCATCGCGACGGTGGCCGTCGGCGAGGCGCTGCACGAGGCCACCGGGCTGTCGGTGCGCGCCACGTATCGCGCGCTGGACACGGTGATGCTGTTCGCCGGGCTGCTGCTGCTCGTCGCCTATCTCGCGCGCGTGGCGCCGCCGGCGGAGGCGCTCGTCGGGACGCTCTACGTCGGCACGATGCTCCCGCTGACGTACCAGTTCGGCTACTTCCATCCCTGGGACCGCCCCGCGCTGGTGACGTGGCTGGCGCTCCTGCTGCTGCTGCACCGGCGGCGCCTGGGGTGGGCGGCGCTCGCGCTGCCGCTGGCGGTGGCGGTGAAGTACGACGTCATGCTCCTGCCGGCGGTCCACCTGCTGACCCAGGCCGACTGGTCGCCGCGGCGCCTGCGCCGCGCGGTCGCGGAGACGGCGGGGCTGCTCGCGATCGGCGTCGGCACGTACGCCGCGCTGCTGGCGGCGCGGCCGGGCGGCAGCCGGCCCGCGAGCGTGTCGGCGCAGCTCGCGACCAACCTCGGCGACCTGCGCGCGCTGCACCTCACCTACCCGCCGCTGCTCGGCTTCGCGCTCCCGCTGGTGCTCGCCGCCCTCGGCGCGCGCACGGCGACGCCGTGGGCGCGCGGCTGCGCGCTGTTCGGCGTGCTGCTGTTCGTGCCGTTCGCGCTGCAGTCGAACCTGGTGGAGTTCCGCGCGCAGGTCCCGGTGCTGCTGCTGCTGCTGCCGGCGGCCCTCGAGGGGCTGCGCGCGACCCTCGCGCCGTACGCGCGGATGCGCGCCGCGGGGGGGGCCGCCGGTGCCCCGCCCCGGCGCACCCCCCCCCCGAGCCCGCCCGCTACTCGACGCGGATCATCGCCATGCGCACGGTGGACGCCACCGCGCCGCCGGTCGGCGAGCGCAGCTCCAGCAGCTGCGGCGCCGCGGGCGCGCCCGAGAGCTCGAAGAACGCCGTGCTCCAGCCGCGCAGCAGCAGGTCGGGGCTCTGGAACTCGCCGTACGACACGGGGCGCACCGACAGCGGGAACGCGCCCGGGTAGCTGATCGGGTTGAACGTGTTGAGGCCGCGCAGGATCTCGCGCCCGTTCCAGCTGGGCAGCGACAGCTGCGGCCGCGCGGCGGTGAGGCCCGGCGCGTCGTCGACGTACATCGCCAGCCCCCAGTCGGCCAGCATCTCGACGGGTGGGCGGCCGGTGCGCGCGGCGATGTTGGCGATGCCGGTCAGCCGCGGCTCCAGCGTGAGGTCGCGCAGGAAGCCCGACTCGTCGGAGCCGCCGTACTGGTCCACCGCCCACCGCACGAGCGACCAGCCGCTGGCGTAGTAGGTGGCGTTGAAGTCGTTGGACCCGGCGAACGGCGAGAGGTCGCCCACGTTGCGGTAGAAGTACTGCAGCGTGGTCCAGTGCTTGGCCATCGAGAACGGGCGGTCGTCGCAGCGCGTGATCTCGCAGCCGATGCCGTTGTAGCCCGTGTTGCCGCGCCACGCCGCGCTCGAGAAGGTGCGCGCGAACAGCTCCTCGGACACGCGCGCCGTGGACTCCTCGAGCCACGAGTCCTCGTAGTTCGGGATGCCGCCGGCCGCGCGCGCGATCTTCTCGCCGAACGCCGTGATGTGCTTGACCTCGTGGATGGTCGTCGAGCGCAGGCTGTAGCGCCACGCGGCCGCGCCCTCGCCCTGGCGCGGCGCGCGGGCGTAGAACAGCTCCATCTCGTTGCTGGCGGCGAAGGGGGCCTCGCTGCGCGGGAAGAAGTTGCACGACGTGACGAAGCCCAGGACGTTGGGCATGCTGTCGTTGATGACCTTGGAGAAGATCATCCCGATCTTGCCGTCGCGGTCCAGCTGCTGGTCCATCGCCAGCGGGTTGCCGAAGTTGCGCTCGAGGATCGGGAACATCACCTGGTCGAACTCCTGCCCGACCTGGCGGTACTCGGCGTCCATGGTGCCGGCCTGGCTGTTGCCGACGTCCTCGTACACGACGCTGCGCGTGCCG
>CBHYLO010000013.1:0-20573 GCA_966128675.1 uncultured bacterium
GGTGTGGGTGTGGACGGGCGGCGCGGCGCTGGCCGCCACCGGGGGGCACCGCGCCGCGTGCACCTGGAGCGACCAGCGCGGCGCCACCGGCGGCCGCCCGGGTCAGCGGCGCGTCGCGGCCGGCACGGCGGCCGCGTGGGCCCGCGCGGCGTCGAGCATCGTGTTGCGCAGGTCGACGTCCGCGCTCACCGCCAGGCTGTACTCGCGGCGCAGCTGCTGGATGCTGGCCGTGAGCAGCGCCTCCGCGAGGAACGGGTTGTGGGCGGCCGTCCCCTCGCGCAGCGCGAGCGCGGCGTTGAACTGCGCGCCCTCCGCCGTCGTGTAGCGCGTGTCGTTGGCGTTGAGCTCCGCGGCGGGCACGCGCGTCAGCAGCGCCGTCACCTGCGCGGCCAGCTCCTCCAACCGCTGCTCCGCGATCGCGTAGGCCGAGCGCGCCGCCGTCTCGGAGCCGTGGCACCCGCTCGTCGTGCAGCTGCGGAAGCTGCGCTGCGTGAGCGCCGCGCAGTCCTGCGCGCGCGTCGGCACGCCGCGGGCATCGACACACGGGATGGCGAGGAAGCGGTGGCCGGTGACGCCGACCTGCTGCTTCGTGATCGAGTCCGTCACCGTGTACGAGTTCACGTGGCAGCCGGCGCAGAGCCGCGGGTTCTTCTCGCTGCCGTGCGTGCCCTGGATGCGCTCCAGCCCACCCGGCACGGTGAGCGCCGGCGGCCACCAGCCCGCCGTGCCGAGGAGCAGCGGCCCCTCGGGCGAGTGCGGGCTGTTGCGCGCGCCGGCCACGCCCACCTCGGGCGCCCCGCGCCGCATGTGGCAGCTCATGCAGAGGTTGCGCGACTCGTCGGGGACGTCGATCGCCATGCGCAGCTGGCTGCCGACCGTCTTCGCGTGCGGGTCGTGGCAGACGGCGCAGGTGATCGGCACGGGGCCGCCCTTGAAGGACTTCTCCTGGTAGTTGGTGCGCGCGTCGACGCCCATCGCCGCCAGCTTGCCCTGCCCCGTGTGGCACGACTGGCAGGCGGGGTTGTTGTTGGGCGAGCTGGCCGCCGTCCCCCAGTGCGGGACGCTGCCGTGCGCCGACACCTTCCACTCGGCCACGAACGGGTGGTGGACGCCCGAATGGCACGAGCCGCAGCCCGCGGTGCCGGTCGTGTCGGTCCGGATGGACGCCAGCGGGATGTTCTGCAGCGTCGGGGTGCTGACGTGGGCGAGCCCCGGCCCGTGGCAGCTCTCGCACTGCACGTCGTGGTAGCGCACGTCCTTCGTCGCGGTCCACCCGGCCGTGGTGACGGACAGCCCGCTCCCGTTCTGCGAGACCGTGTGGCACGCGTAGCAGAAGTCCTGCTTCTGCGCCGCCGGCAGCGTGTCGAGCGTGCGGAAGGCGTTCGCGTGCCGCGTGCCCAGCCACAGCGTCTGCTGCGTGACGTGGCACGCGCCGCAGACCGTCTGCCGGCTCGCCGGCTGGTTGTAGCCCACGAAGCTCGCCGCCGCCGAGGGCGGGTCGTCGAACTGCGCGCGGTCGCGGTACACGACCTTCTCGTCCACGCACGCGGCGGCAGCGAGCAGCGCGACGAAACGCATGATCATCGGGGCGCGGCGTCTCGCACCCGACCGGACACGACGACAAGTGCGCATCGATTCACCCGGGAACGGGGACTCTTGCGACACACGGCACGGTGCGGGGATCGCCGCACCCTCGCTACGTCGGTCACCCCGCCGCGCACACGGGGCGCGGCGGGTCCGTAGAACTGCGTACTCTATAGCCCGCGCCGGTCCGAGCGGCAATACAGGGAACGCCTGACACGCCGACCCGGGTCGCCCGACACGACCCGCGATCGGCGCCGGCGGATCAGTAGCCGACCGCCATCCCGTCCTTCCGCGGGTCGCTGCCCGCCGCGAAGCCGCGCGGGAGCCGCACGATCGCCTGCGCGCCGCCGAACGCGATCGTCGGCTGCTCGATCAGCACGTGCCCCATCGCCGTCAGCGCCGCGCGCACGCCGTCCGGGAACGGCGGCTCTAGCGCCACCCGCAGCCCGTCGTAGTGGCGGAAGCGCGGCGCGTCGATCGCGGCCTGCAGGTCCATGCCGAAGACGAAGTGGTTGAGCAGGAACTGCACGTGGCCCTGCGCCTGCACGCCGCCGCCCATCAGCCCGAAGCTCATGTACGGCTCCTCGCGGCCGTTCGCCGTGCGCGTGACGAAGCCGGGGATCAGCGTGTGGAACGGCCGCTTGCCCGGCCCGACGGTGTTCGGCAGGCCGGGCGTCAGCGTGAAGCCGGCGCCGCGGTTGTGCAGCGCGAAGCCCGTGCCCGGCACCACGATCCCCGAGCCGAAGTAGTCGTAGTTGGAGTTGATGAACGACACCATGTTGCCCTCGGCGTCGGCCACCGCGAGGTAGATCGTCTCGCTCTTCGTGCGCAGCGGGCCGGGATCCGCCTGCTCGTGCGCCCGCGCCGGATCCAGGTGGCGGCGCCGCTCGGCGATGAACGCGTCGGTCAGCAGCTCCGCGGCCGGCATCGCGAGGTGGTCCGCGTCGCCGACGAAGCGGTCGAGGTCCGCGTACGCGAGCTTCTTCGCCTCGATCAGGTGGTGCAGGTACGCCGGCGAGTTGTGCCCCATCGCCGCGAGGTCGTACGCCTCCAGGATGCGCAGCATCTCGAGCGCCGCGATGCCCTGGTTGTTCGGCGGCAGCTCCCACACGCGGTGGCCGCGGAACGGCACCGAGATCGGCGTCACCCACGTCGGCGCGTTCCGGCGCAGGTCCTCGAGCGTGACGAAGCCGCCCAGCGCGGCCAGCCGCGCGACGATGCGCCGGCCGAGCGCGCCGCCGTAGAAGGTGCCGACGCCGCCGTCGGCGATCGCCTGCAGCGTGCGCGCGTAGTCGGGATTGCGGAACCACTCGCCGGCCTTCGGTGCGCGCCCGCCGGGCAGGAAGGTCGCCGCGGCCGCGGAGTCGCGCTTCAGGAAGTCCGTCTCGTTCGCCCACTGCGCGGCGATGATCGGCGAGACCGGGAAGCCGTCGCGCGCGTACGCGATGGCCGGCTGCAGCACCTGCGCGAGCGTGCGCCGCCCGTGCGTGCGCAGCAGCAGGTCCCACCCGGCGAGCGCGCCGGGCACCGTCACCGACATGACGCCCTGCTGCGAGCCGGCGCGGAAGCCGCGCGCCTGCAGCGTCTCGCGGGTCATCAGCGAGCCGGCGCGCCCGCTCGCGTTGATCGCGACGAGCTTCTGCTCACGCGCGAGCCAGACGATCGCGAACATGTCGCCGCCGATGCCGGTCATGTGCGGCTCGGTCACGCTCAGCACTGCCGCCGCGGCGACGGCCGCGTCGACGGCGTTGCCGCCCCGGCGCAGCACCTCGAGCCCCGCCGCGGAGGCGAGCGGCTGGCTCGTCGCGATCGCGGCGCCGGGCGCGTAGACCGTCGAGCGGCCCGCCATCGTGGTCGGGCGCTGCGCGGACAGCGGATGGACGGCGGCGGTCGTGACGGCGAGCAGCGCGGCGGCCACGCCGGCGACGGCGCGCAGGAGGATGCGGGACACGAGGGCTCCGGCGAGGTGATGTGCGATGCGAGTCGTGAAGCTGCGCCGGCGCCGCGCACGCCGCCAGCCGCTCAGCCGGCGGTCACGGCGCGCCGCCGCGCAGCGCCGCCTGGAACGCCGCGCGGAAGCGCCGGCTCACCGGCACCTCGGCGCCGCTGCGCAGCAGCACGCGCCCCTCGCCCGAGTCCAGCGGCACGAGGTGGCGCACGAGGCGCACGTTGACGAGCGCCGACCGGCTGACCTGCGCGAAGCCGCTCGCGGTGAGCCGGTCAGCGACCTGCCGCAGCGGCGTCCGCCACATGAAGCGGCCCGCCGCCGCGTGCACCCGCACGTAGTTGTCCGCGGCCTCGATCCACTCGACCTCCGCGAGCGCGACCGCGTGGACGCGGCCGTCCTTGCGCAGCAGCAGCCGCGGCTCGATCGGGGCGGCCGCGCGACCGTCGGCGGGCGTCGCGGCCAGCCGGGCCGCCACCGCGCGCTCCCACGAGCGCAGGAAGCGCCGCTCGTCGAACGGCTTGAGCAGGTAGTCGACGACGCCGAGGTCGAACGCGCGCACGGCGTACTCCTCGAACGCGGTGACGAGCACCGTCGCCGGCGGCGCGGCGAGCGACGCGCGCGCGAGCACGTCGAAGGCGTCGCCGCCGGGCAGGTGGACGTCGAGGAAGACGATGTCGGGCTGCGCCTCGCGCAGCAGCCGCACGGCCTCGGGCGCGGACGCGGCCTCGCCCACGAGCGCCGCGCCGGGCGCCGCCTCGACCATGCGGCGCAGCCCGAGCCGCGCGATCGGCTCGTCCTCGACGATCGCCACGCGCCACTCGCGCGCCGGCTCAGGCGCCATCGTCGTCCTCCTCCGCCGCCCGCCCGCCGTCGACGGGTGCCAGGTGATACGGCAGGGAGACGGTCGCGCGCGCGCCGCCGTCCGGGCGCGGCGCGAGGGTCAGCGTGCCGTCGTCTCCGTACAGGTGGGCGAGGCGGCTGCGCGTCGACCGCAGGCCGATCCCCTCGCGCGCGTCGGGGCGCAGGCCGTCCACGCCGTCGTCCTCCACCGTCAGCTCCAGCCGCGCCTCGCGTCGGCGCGCACACACGCGGATGCGGTGCGCCCCCGTGCGCGTCGACACGCCGTGCTTGATCGCGTTCTCGGCCAGCGGCTGCAGGATCAGGTCGGGCACGTACGCGTCCAGCACGTCCTCGCCCGCGGCGACGTCGACGACGAGCCGGTCGCCGAAGCGCAGGCGCTCCACGTCGAGGTAGTGCGCGAGCAGCTCCAGCTCGTCGCGCAGCGGCACCTCCGCCAGGCCCGCCCGCGCCAGCGTCGCGCGCAGGAAGTCGCCGAGGTGCACGACCATCGCCCGCGCGGTGGCGGGATCCTCGGTGATCAGCACCGAGACCGCGTGCAGCGTGTTGAACAGGAAGTGCGGGTGGACCTGCATCTTGATCGCCTGCTCGCGCGCCTGCGCGACGTCGCGCTCGAGGCGCGCCGTGGCGAGCGCCGCGCGGTGCGATCGCTCCACGGCGTCGAACGCGGTCACCGCCGCGACGATGCAGCCGTAGGTGACGAAGCCGACCATCGCGTGGCCCACGGGGCTGAGGACCTGGCGCCAGAAGCCCGAGGTGCCGGCGCCGAGCGCGACCAGCGTGCGCGAGATCGTCTCCCAGAAGGCGCCGAGCAGCACGACGCACAGGAGCGCGGCCGCGAGGTGCACCGCGAGCGCCCGCGCCAGCCGCGCCCGCACGATCGGCACGCGGCGCGTGAGGCGGATGATCGACGGCGTCAGCACCGCCCACAGCATCCACCCGAAGAAGGTCGGGACGACGAGGATCCAGTTCCGCCGGTCGGCGCGCAGGTGCACGAGCTGCGTCGCCGACTGCAGCAGCGCGACGCTCGCGGCCACCAGCCAGATCGCGATGATCTTGCGGAACGAGATGGGCGATGCGCCGGCGGTCACGACCCCTGCTGGTGGATGGTCGGGCGAATTACGCCCCGCGCGCCGCGCGCCTCAAGAGGCGTGGGACGCGCGGCGGAGATCCGTGGCGGGCGGCGCCGCTCGCCACGCTTTCCCGCCGCTCCTCCCCATTCGATTGCGCGGGGTCGCGCCGCGGCCGTACGGTCGCGACATGAAGAGCCACCTGACTCCGATGCTCGCCGTCCACATCGCCGGCGGGGTCGTCGCGGTGATCGCGGGCTACGGCGCGCTGCTGGCGCCCAAGGGCGGCGCCTTCCACCGCCGCAGCGGCTGGGCCTTCGTCGCCGGCATGCTCGTGATGGCGCTCGGCGCGGCGGTCGTCGGCATCGAGCGCGGGAAGTACGGCAACGTCCTCGCGGCGCCGCTCGTGGTGTACCTCGTGGGCACCGCGGCGACGACGTTCCTCCCCGACGCGCCGCGCATCGCGCGGCTGAACGCCGCGCTGCGGATCGCCGCGCTGCCGCTGGGGCTGGCGTTCGTCGCCGGTGGCGTCGCCCGGCTCACGATCGCGACGGGCAGCGAGGGCGGCGTGCCGGCCCGCTCGATCGCCGCCGCGAGCTTCCTGAACGCGCTGGTGATGCTGCTCGGCTGGACGGGCGACGTGCGCGTGGCGCGCCGCGGCATGCCGCGCGGCCCGGCGCGCGTGCGCCGCCACCTCTGGCGCATGTGCTACGCGACCTTCGTCGCGTCCGGCTCGTTCTTCCTGGGCCAGCCGCAGGCCGTACCGGCGCCGCTGCGCGTGAGGCCGGTGCCGGCGCTCCTCGCCCTCCTCCCGCTGCTGCTCATGTGCGTCCACCTCTGGCGCTATCGCGATCGCCGCCGGCGCGTCGCCGCGGCGCGGCCCACCGGCGTCCGGATCCCCGCATGAGACGGAACGTCCCGCTCACCGTCGCGTCGCTGCTCTCGGTCGCGCTGTTCACGGTGCACCTGGCGCACGACTTCATCTACGGGCTCGACGCGATGAGCCGCGCCGGGACGTTCACCTTCCTCGCCATCGTGCTCGTGTCGTCGTACGGCACGATCGAGCTCGCGGGACGCCGATCGGGCTACGTCGTCACGCTCCTCCTCGGGCTCCTGGCCGCGGGGCTGCCCGTGCTCCACCGCGTGGGCGGACCGCGCAGCGCCGCGCGCGGCTTCTTCTTCGTGTGGACGCTCCTCGCGCTCGGCGCGACGGGCGCGCTGGGCGTCGCGCTCTCGCTGCGCGGCCTCTGGAGCACGTTCCGCCGGCGCGAGGACCGCTAGGAGGTCGCGGGCCCGCGCGTCCCCAGCTCGCGCACGAACGCCTCGATCCGCGCGCGCAGGCGGGCGACGATCTCGGGGTGCTGCGCCGCGACGTCGAAGCGCTCGCCCGGATCGACGTCCAGGTCGTAGAGCTCCGGCACCGGCGCGGCGCCGGCCGCCACGCCCGCGCGCCCGCGGTTGGTGAGCCGCAGCTTCCAGCGCACGTCGCGCACCGCCTCCACGTCGTCGTTCCACATGTAGAACAGCTCCGTCGTCGACGTCGGCCCGTGCCCCGCCAGCATCGGCAGGATGTCGTGGCCGTCCACCACGCGGTCGCCGGGGACCTGGGCGCCCGCGGCGCGCAGCAGCGTCGTGAACAGGTCCATCGTCGTCGCCAGCTCGCCGCTCGCGCGGCCGGCGGGAATCCGCGCGGGCCAGCGCACCACCGCGGGCACGCGGAAGCCGCCCTCGAGCGTCGAGAACTTCGCGCCGCGGAACGGCCCGGCCGAGCCGCCGTCCCACGGCTGCATCCCGTTCGCGACGTGCGCCTTCGGGATGCTCTGCCACGGGCCGTTGTCGCTCGTGAAGACGACGATCGTGTTGCGCTCCACGCCGGCCTGCCGCACCGCCGCCAGCAGGCGGCCGACGTTCGCGTCGATCTCCTCGATCACGTCGCCGTACGCGCCCGCGCGCGACCGCCCGCGGAACGCCGCCGACGGGTGCAGCGGGACGTGCGGCATCGTGTACGCGAGGTAGACGAAGAACGGCCGGCCGCGCGCCTCGCGCACGACGCGGATCGCCTCGTCGGTGAAGCGCGCGGTGTGCGTCGACTGGTCCGTCGGCGCCTCGACGATCGTCGTGTCACGCAGCAGCGGCAGCGGCGCGTAGCCCTGCGCGGCGTCCATGTCGTTCGAGTACGGCACGCCGAAGAACGAGTCGAAGCCGTGCGCCGTGGGCAGGAACCGCGCGCGCGCGCCGAGGTGCCACTTCCCCACCGCCGCCGTGCGGTAGCCGCGCGCGCGCAGCGCCTCGGCCATCGTCACCTCGCTCGCGGCGAAGCCCGTGTCCGCCGACGGGAAGAGCACGCGCGTCAGCCCCGTGCGCGCGGCGTAGCGCCCCGTCAGCAGCGCGGCGCGGCTGGGCGTGCACACCGACGCGGCGGCGTAGAACGACGTCAGGCGCACGCCCTGCGCGCCCAGGCCGTCGATGTTGGGCGTGCGGATGGACGGGTGGCCGTATGACGACAGGTCGCCGTAGCCCAGGTCGTCCGTGAAGACGACGATGATGTTCGGCTTCGCGGCGCTGGCCTGCGCGGCGAGCGGCGCGGCGCGCGCCGCGCTCGCGGCGACGAGGGACGCGAGGAGCGCGGCGCGCAGGATCGAGCGGAGCGGACCGACGGGACGGGGCACGGACGGGCGGCTGGGGTGAGCCGCGAAAGGTCAGGGCGCGGCCGCCCGCACGCCAGCGCCCCGGCCGCCGTCAGCGGTCCGTCGTCAGTCGCGCATCCAGTGGCAGGTGTAGCCGTTCGGATGGCGCTGCAGGTAGTCCTGGTGCTCCTTCTCCGCGCTGTACCACGTCGCCGCCGGCTCGATCGTCGTCGTGATCGGCCGCGGCCACTTCCCCGACGCGTCCACGCGCGCGATCACGCGCTCGGCGATCGCGCGCTGCTCGGGCGACTGCGGGAAGATCGCCGAGCGATACTGCGTGCCGACGTCGTTCCCCTGGCGGTTCTTCGTCGTCGGGTCGTGCAGCTTGAAGAACCACTGCTCCAGCAGCGTCTCGTAGCTCAGGACCGCGGGGTCGAAGGTGATGCGCACCGACTCCGCGTGCCCCGACTTGCTGTCGTGCGTGTCGTGGTAGGTCGGGTTCTCGAGCCAGCCGCCCGTGTAGCCGACGTCGGTGTCGAGCACGCCGGGCACCGCGCGCAGGATCTCCTCGACGCCCCAGAAGCAGCCGCCGGCGAGGACGGCGACCTCGGTGCGCTGCGCGGTGGCGGTGCTGCCTTCCGTCGTCGTGGGGGCGTTCGTCTGGGGCGTCGTCATGATCGGGGCGCGAAGGGGGTTCGCCGGGTCGGCGGGCGTGGTACACCACCGGCCGGGCGCAGGGTTCGTGCGCGCTCCGAGGGGGTGCCTGAACCCGGTATCTTTCCGGCATGACACTCAACGACCGGCAGCGCCTCGCCCTCTCGATCGTCGCGCCGCTCCTCGACGCCGCCCCCGACGGGCGGGCCGAGACCACGCTGCTCGAGGAGCGCCTGGCGGCGGAGATCCCGCGCGGGTCGCGCGGCCTCGCGAAGATGCTCCTCACGCAGCTCGGCAAGAAGGGCGCGATCGCCTTCCGCTGGGCCAGCTCGAGCTTCCGCGCCGAGCTGCTCCCCGCCGGCCGCGAGGCGCTCCGCGCCGGCCGCCGCTAGACTTCCGGCCCGCGGGCCCGCCGGCACCTCGGCGGACCCGCGTCGCCGTGCCCCAACCGCATTCCCAGCCCGCGCCCGATGGCTTCCGTTCCCCGTCTCCGCTTCGCCCCGTCGCCGACCGGCTACCTGCACGTCGGCGGCGCGCGCACCGCGCTCTTCAACTGGCTGTACGCGCGCAAGCACGGCGGCCAGTTCCTGCTGCGCGTCGAGGACACCGACCGCGCGCGCAGCACCGACGCGTCCACGCGCGCGATCTTCGAGGGGCTGGAGTGGCTCGGGCTGGACTGGGACGAGCCGCCCGTCTACCAGGGCGCGAACCTCGAGCGCCACCGCGCCGACGCGCAGCGCCTGCTCGACGCGAACGCGGCGTACCGCTGCTTCTGCACGCCCGCGGAGCTCGACGAGCAGCGCGCGGCGGCCGAGGCGCGCGGCGACGCGTTCCGCTACGACCGGCGCTGCGACCGGCTGCCCGCGGACGAGGTGCAGCGCCGCGTCGCGGCCGGCCTGCCGTTCGTCGTGCGCTTCCGCATGCCCGACGGCGAGACGTCGTGGGTGGACCTCGTGCACGGCCGCATCGCCTTCCCGAACAAGGACATCGGCGAGGGCGACTTCATCGTGCTGCGCTCCGACGCGACGCCCATCTACAACATGGCCGTCGTGTCCGACGACATCGCGATGGACATCACGCTCGTGATGCGCGGCGACGACCACATCTCCAACACGCCCAAGCAGATCCTGCTCTACGAGGCGCTCGGCGCCGCGCTGCCGCAGTTCGCGCACCTGCCGATGATCCACGGCACCGACGGGAAGAAGCTCTCCAAGCGGCACGGCGCGACCGCGGTCGGCGACTACCAGCACCTCGGCATCCTCCCCGAGGCGATGAACAACTTCCTCGCCCTGCTGGGCTGGAGCCCGGGCGGCGACCGCGAGGTGATGACGCGCGACGAGATGGTCGCGCTCTTCTCCGAGGACGGGCTGTCGCGGAAGGCGGCGGTGTTCGACCCGCAGAAGCTGGAGTGGATGAACGGCCAGCACCTGATGCGCATGCCGCTCGACGAGCTGGGGCCGCGAGTGGGTGCGGCGATGGAGGCGGCGGGCCTCGCGACGGCCGCGTCGCTCGCCGCCCGCCCGGAGTGGTACGCGAAGCTGCTGGAGCTCCTGCGCGTGCGCTCGCGCACGATCGACGAGCTGGTGAGGCAGTCGGTGCCCTACCTGCGCGAGGCGCTGGACTACGACGCCGACGCGGTGGCCAAGCTGTGGATGAAGGATCCCGCCGCCGCGGATGCGTCCCTCGCGGGGGTGCGCGCGGCGCTCGAGGCGCTGCCCGACTGGGACCCGGCCGCCATGGAGCAGGCGCTGCGGACCGAGGCGGAGCGGCAGGGCGTGGGCGCGGGGAAGCTGTTCCAGCCGCTGCGGCTCGCGCTCACCGGCGTCACCGCCACCCCCGGCATGTTCGACGTCCTCGACCTGCTGGGCCGCGAGCGCGCGCTGGCGCGCATCGACGACGCGCGGGCACGGATCGCGGCCGCCGTGCGCTGACCACCTGCCAAACCGCGCGTCGGAGTGTACGCTTCCGCACACCAGGCGCGTTGACGCTCCCGTTCGCCGGGTCTATCTTGGCCGAAGTTGAAGGGCCGCCGGACGGCTACGATGCCGGCCGGCGGTTTCCCCTATCGGAGGATTCGATGGCAGAGCCCCTGACTCCGATCGAGCGGAAGGTGTACCAGTATTTGATCGACTTCCTGGCGGAGAACACGTACCAGCCCTCGATCCGGGAGATCGGGAAGCGGTTCCGCATCAAGTCGACGAAGACGGTGTCCGACCTCCTGCAGGCCCTCACGTCGAAGGGCTACATCGAGCGCGATCCGTCGCGCTCGCGCGGCGTCCGCATCCTGGGCTACCAGGGCGTCAGCCGCATCCAGCCGGTCCCCTACTACGGGAAGATCCACGCGGGCGAGCCGGCCCTCCTCCCCGAGGGCCGCGAGGGCTTCGTCACCTTCGACCGGCGCTTCGTGCCCGGCGAGGACGCCTTCCTGCTGCGCGTGAAGGGCGACAGCATGACGGGCCGCGGCATCCTCGACGGCGACTACGTCATGGTCTCCCCGAGCACCCCGGTGGGCGAGGGCGACGTGATCGCCGCGCGGCTGGGCGAGGACGCGACCGTGAAGACGCTGACCCACCGCGACGGCGCCACGGTCCTGCAGCCCGCCAACCCCGCCGAGCGCGAGATCGTGGTCGGGCCCGGCGACGACTTCGCCGTGCTGGGCGTGGTCTGCGGCATCTTCCGGCCGTTCTTCGACCGCGACGCCTTCGAGGGCGCGATCGCGACCTGACGTCGCGCGGGTAGCCGGACACGCGAGCGGGCGCCTCCGGATCGGAGGCGCCCGCTCGTCACGTTCGGCCGGCCGCGCGGCTCGGCGCCACTCGGCGCCACTCAGCGCTGCGGCGCCGTCCCGCTCCCCGGCCGCGACTCGCCCGACGCCTCGGCGATCGGCGGCTGCTGCTCGCGCGCCTTGCGGCGCTCGGCCCGCTCGCGGTCCTTGCGGGCGCGGACCTCCTTCACGGCCTGCCGGAAGGCGTCCTCGCTCATCTCGCGGCTGGCGTGCTGCAGCAGGTCCGCGCGCACCTCCGCGAGCCGGCGGTCGTTCATCATCTCCGTCGGGTTGCCGCGCAGGTTCTTCTGCAGGTTGCCCGAGAGGAGCGCCAGCACCGCGTTCGGGATCTTCACCTTCCCGAGGTGGATGTTGGACTGGTCCATCCCCCACTTCCCGCCCGGGCCCTTCATCGTCCAGTCGCCCGGCGCGCGCTGCCCGGCGGCCAGCGCCTGCGCCGCCAGGATCGAGTCGCGCACCGGCGTGAACTGGTCGGCGATGACGCTGTCGATGCGCTCCTTGGCGGTGCGCGGCGCCGTCGCCACGGCGCCCGGACGCGTCCAGAGGCGCGGATCGCTGTAGCTGGGGCGGATCCCCTCGGTCGCGCCGCCCGCGCCGACGATCTCGCCGCTGCCGCCGGCGTCGGCCGGCGTCGGGTCGCCGACGGGCGGGATCCCCGTGGGCACGGACGTCGGCGCGGCCGGCTGTGGCGTCGCGCGGCGGCTCGGGGTCGCGCTCTTCTGGCGCCCGTCGCCGCCGTCGCGCCCGACGGTCGGCGGCGCCGGGGTCGGCAGCTGCACGAAGCCGATGCGCTCGGGGCGCACGGCGGCCGAGCGGCCGGGGCGCCAGAGCTCGCTCCAGTCCACGCCGCCGGTGACGGCGCGGAAGAACGCCGCGATCACCACGGCGTTGACCGTGAGCGAGACCGCGAGCGGCACGCCCGGACGCCGGGAGCGGGTCGGGCCGGACCGCTGGTCGGACCCGCTGGTGATCGAGAGCATGACGGCGGCTACCCCCGGCGGCTGGGACGGTTCCCGCTCACGCCGCCGCCGGCGTGTCGGGCTCGGACGGCGTCTCGCCGGTCCGGCGACGAACGGACGGCGTCTCGCCGGTCCGGCGACGAACGGACGGCGTCACGCCGGACCGGCGACGAACGGACGGCGTCACGCCGGACCGGCGACGACGGGGTTGCGGACGCTGCTCAGGCCGACGACCTCGATCTCGACGTCGTCACCCGGCGCCAGCGGCCCCACGCCCGCCGGCGTGCCGGTGGCGATCAGGTCCCCGGGCTCCAGCGTCATGACGTGCGAGACGTACGACAGGATCGTCGGGATCCTGAACGCCATCTCGCGGGCCGAGCCGCGCTGCCGCTCGACGCCGTTCACACGGGTGACCACCGTCAGCCCGTCCAGGTCACCCGGCGGCGCGGCCTCGGGGCCGATCGGGAGGAACGTGTCGAAGCCCTTGGCGCGCGTCCACTGGCCGTCGGTCTTCTGCAGGTCGCGGGCGGTGACGTCGTTGAGGGCGACGATGCCGCGGATCGCGGCCCGGGCCTCGTCCTCGCCGGCGCGCCGGAGCGTCTTCCCGATGACGATCCCGATCTCCCCCTCGAACTCGATGTGCTGGCTGGCGCCCGGCAGCTCGATGGCGACGCCCGGCGCGATCACGGCCGACGGCGGCTTGAGGAACAGGAGCGGGCGCTCGGGCATGTCGTTCCCGAGCTCCTTGGCGTGCTCGACGTAGTTGCGGCCGACGCAGACGATCTTGCCCGGGCGGGCGGGAGTGGAGGCAGTCATGGCGCCAAAGCTAGCGCCCGGAACGCGGCGAGGCGCCCCCGACCGACCGGTCGGGGGCGCCTCGTTCGCGTCGGGGGTCGGGGATCAGCGCGTGCCGAAGTCCGCGGTGTAGATCCGCGAGCCCGAGTAGCCCTGGTACGTCCCGATGGCGACGCCGATGCCGATCTCGCGCAGGTCGCCGTTGAGGATCGTCGCGCGGTGGCCGGCGCTGTTCATCCAGTTGTTCATGATCGTGGCCGGGTCACCGTAGCTGCCCGACGAGCCCCACGCGATGTTCTCCGACATGTTGATCGCGCCGACGTAGCCGAAGCTGACGATGCGCGTGTTCCACGCCGTGCCGTCGTAGCTCGTGTGCGAGAAGTAGTTGTAGCGGAGCATGTCGGCCGAGTGCGCGCGCGCGGCGGCGACCAGCGCGGGGTGCACGCAGTAGAGCGGGAGGCCGTACTGCGCGCGCGTCTGCTGGTGCAGGTCGAGCGTCGCCTTCTCCTCGGCCGTCAGCGTGACCGCCGTGCCCGTGCAGCCCGTGACCGTCGTCCCGGAGGGCGTCGGCGAGGTCGGCGTCGTCGTGGTCGTCGTGTCGGGCGCCGGGGAGGTCGGCGCCGTCGGCGTGTTGCCGCCCTTCTTCCCGCCCCGCGCGAGCGCGTAGTCCGTGGACGGCGAGAGCTCCGGCGCCGACGGCGCGTCGGAGCAGGCCGCGACGGCGGCGAGGGCGAGCAGCGAGACGAGCGACGTGCCGAGGCGACGGGCCATGATGCAATACCTCTCCTGGCGGTGCGCACTGGACGTGCGGACCGACGATGGGCGACGTGCGACGTGGCGCGGGTGAACCGGAATGGCTCGCCCAGCCCGCCTGTGGGTGACGGTCGTGATCTAGCGCTCGGACGACGCGCCGGGCGTGCGCTGCGTCACCTCAGCCGTGGCCGGAAAACAGCCACGGCGTGCGCTTCGTCACACTTCGGCCAGATCTCGCGCGGCCTCGTCCGTGGCTGCAGCACGGCGGGCGGCATAGAATGCGTCAACCTCGTCCCGGAGGCGCGCCCATGGGCCCGCCAGGCGTCGCGCCGGCGGCAGCCCCTCGAGCAGGTCGCGGCCGTAGCCCTTGGTGACGATGCGCGGATCGGCGAGCACGACCACGCCGCGGTCGTGCGCCGTGCGCACCAGCCGCCCGAAGCCCTGCTTCAGCCGCAGCGCGGCGTGCGGGAGCATGTAGTCCCGGAAGCTGTCGCCCCCGCGCGCTTCGATCGACTCGCACTGCGCCGCCGTCACGGGATCGGTCGGCACGCGGAACGGCAGCTTGGCGAGCAGGAGCGCACGCAGTGCATCACCCGGCACGTCCACGCCCTCCCAGAACGACGCCGTGCCGATCAGCACCGCGCGCCCGCTCTCGCGGAAGCGCCGCAGCAGCGCGTCGCGCGTGTCCTCGCCGTGCACCAGCAGCGGCCAGCGCCGGTCCGCGCCGCGCGCGCGCAGCTCCGCCGCGGCCTGCCGCACGTCGCGGTGGCTGGTGAACAGCGCGAACATCCCGCCGTCGCTCGCCGCCGCGGTGTCGAGCAGGTGCCGCACGACGTGCAGGAAGTGCGCGGGCCCGTCGACGTTGGGCGCGGGCGCGTCGGTCGGCACGACGAGCAGCGCCTGCCGCGCGTAGTCGAACGGCGACGGGAAGACCGCGGTCGTCGGCTCGAACTCGGGGCCGGTGATCCCCAGGCGGCTGGCGAGGAAGGCGAACGAGCCCGCGTCCATCGCCGTGCGATCGCCCACCGCGTGGCGCGACGTGCGGCGCTCCGCGCGCGTCGCCAGCGTCGCGCTCGTGATCACCGCCGTGCGCACGCGCTTGAACAGGTCCTCGCGCAGGATCGGCGCGAGGTCGAGCGGCACCGCGGTCACGACGACGTTCTTCTCCTTGCCGCGCAGCTCCACCCAGCGCACGCTCTCCTCGGGCTCGCGGCTCGCCTTCTCGCCGTCCTTGCGCGCGCGCGCCTTCTCGGGCTGCAGCGCGCGTCCGAGCCCGTCGCCGGCCGCGGCCAGCCGCCGCGCCACCGCGCGCAACTCGCCCAGCAGCGGCGCGAGCGCCTCCGCGCGCTTCTCGTCGGTCTCCAGCCGCTCGCGCACCAGGCGCAGGCTCTCGTGCAGCAGCTCGATGTCCGCGAGGAGATCCGTGAGCGCGCCGCCGAGACCCGCCTCCCACACGGGATCGCGCGCGAAGTCGGGGCCGAAGCGGATCACCGGCTGCCCCTGCTGCTCCACCCACGCCTGCAGCAGGTCGAACACGAGGTCCGCCTTGTCGCGCGCGCCGTGCGCCGCGGGGATGAGGCGCGACTGCACGAGGTCCAGGCTCGCGACGCTCAGCAGGTCCGTCTTCTCGGCGAGCCGCGACACGAGCGCGCCGAGCAGCCCCTTGCCGCGCCGGTCGAGCCGCGAGAAGAGGCGCTGCAGCGCGCGCCGCGTGACCGAGGTGCCGAGGTGCGCGGCCGCCGCGTCCTCGAGGTGGTGGCCCTCGTCGACCACGAGGCGCTTGTACGCGGGCAGCACCGCCGCGTCCTCCCAGTTCTGCTGCGCGCGCCGCACCGCGACGTCGGAGAGCAGCAGGTGGTGGTTCACGACGATGACGTCCGCTTGCGCCGCCTCGCGCCGCGCCCTGAACAGGAAGCAGTTGTCGAAGTGCGGGCACTTCATGCGCTGGCAGAGGTCGGGCTCCGCCGCGACCTCGTCCCACACCTCGGGGCGCGGCGGCGTCGGCAGGTCGGCGATCGAGCCGTCGCTCGTGCGCTCCGCCCACGCCTCCAGCTGCCCCAGCTCCGCCGCCATGCCCGCCTCGAACAGCGCGGTGCCGCCGAGGCGCGCCTGCTCCAGGCGCATCAGGCAGAGGTAGTTGCGCCACCCCTTCAGCAGCGCGAAGCGCACCTTCTGGTCGGTGAGCGCGCCGGCGAGGAACGGCAGGTCCTTGCCGACCAGCTGCTCCTGCAGGTTGATCGTGTTGGTGCTGACGATCGTGCGCTCGCCGTTGGCGGCGGCCCAGCGCAGCGCGGGCACCAGGTAGCCCATCGACTTGCCGACGCCGGTGCCGGCTTCCAGCAGCCCGACGCCGCCGTCGTTGAACAGCGTCGCGATCTGCGCCGCCATCGCGCGCTGCGCGGGGCGGTCCTCGTAGCGCCGCAGCCGCCGCGCGATCGCGCCGTCCGGCCCCAGGTCGGCGTCGATGCTGTCGGGGTCGACGTCGACGGTCGCCTTCGCGCGCGGCACCTCGACGACGACGTACAGCTCCGTGGCCGCGTTGTCGACGATGCCGAAGCCGACCCCGTTCTCGTAGACGCGCGACGCGACCGCGAGGTCGGCGTGCGACGGCTCCAGCAGCCCGCTCGGATGGTTGTGCACGAGCATCTCGCCCCGCTCGGCGAAGCCCGGCAGGGCGAGCACGCTCTTGATGTCGCCGCGCGCGACGACGCGCGCGCTGCGCACCACGCCGCCCTCGTCGAGCGTGCAGGCGAAGCACACCTCGCGGCCGCCGGCGAGCGCGATCGCGGCACGGATCGCGGCGGCGGCGGGCCGGCTGAGTCGGCCGTCGGAGGAGAGCGGGAGCGAGGCGGGGAGCACGAGCGGGACAGGAGGGGCGGGCCCGAAGAGAACCCCAAGGAAGGTACCGCGTTCCCCGCCCGCACGCGACGCGAACGGCGGCGCGCGGGCGGATTCCGGCGCCGCGTTGCATCGTAGGGCGCGTCCCCGACCGCGCGCCGTCCTCCCCGACCGCGTCCCGCCATGCGTGCCCCCACGCCCGCCCTCGCCGTCCTGCTCGCACCCGCGCTGCTGCTCGGGCAGCCCGCGACCGACTCGCTGGCCCCGGCCGCGCGCGCCGCCCGCATCGAGCACGACCTGCGCTCCGGCGCCCCGGTGCGCGGCCGCCCCGCCGAGCGCGCGTCGCTGGAGGCGCGCATGCGCGCCCTCGGCGTCCCCGCGGTGAGCATCGCCGTGATCGACGGCGGCCGCGTGTCCTGGTCGAGCGCCTACGGGATGGCGGACGTCGCGACCGGCCGCCGGGCGACGACCGCGACGCTCTTCCAGGCGGCGTCGATGAGCAAGCCGGTGGCGTCGACCGCGGCGCTGCAGCTGGTGGCGGAGGGCAAGCTGACCCTCGACGGCGACGTCAACGCGGCGCTGAGGTCGTGGCAGGCGCCGGCCAGCCCGGCGAGCGGCGGGAAGCCGGTGACGCTGCGGCAGCTCCTGACGCACACGGCGGGGCTGACGGTGCACGGCTTCCCGGGCTACGCGGCGGACAGCGCGGTGCCGACGGTGGTGCAGGTGCTGAACGGGGCGCGGCCGGCGAACACGGCGCCGGTGCGGGTCGACACGGTGCCCGGGACCCGCTGGCGCTACTCGGGTGGCGGAATGACGGTTATGCAGCTCCTCCTGAGCGACGTAACCGGTAAAGCGTTCGACGTCCTGATGGACGAGCGGGTGCTCGAGCCCGCCGGGATGCGCCGCAGCACCTTCGCCCAGCCCCTCCCCGAGGCCTTCATGCCTGACGTCGCCACCGGCTACCGCCGCGGCGGCGTCGCCGTCCCCGGCCGCTACCACACCTATCCCGAGATGGCGGCCGCCGGCCTCTGGACCACGCCCAGCGACCTCGGGCGGTGGATCGTCGCCATCCAGCGCGCCCATGACGGCGTCCCCAACGGGATCCTCCCCCGCCCCCTCGCCCAGGCGATGCTCACCCCCGGACTCGGCAACTGGGGCCTCGGCGTCGGTGTCGAGGGGACCGGCGACGCGCGCCGCTTCACGCACGGCGGTGCCAACGAGGGCTTCCGCGGCCAGTTCGTCGGCTACGTGGTCGGCGGGCGCGGCGTCGTCGTGATGACCAACAGCGACGCGGGCGGGTTGCTCGCCGCCGAGATGAGCGCCGCCGTCGCGCGCGAGTACGGCTGGCCCGGGCTGGAGCCGCGCGAGATCGTCCCCGTCGCGATCGACTCGGCGAAGCTGCTGGAGGTCGCCGGCCGCTACGGCGCGGCCGACGGCGGGATCTTCACCGCCAGCCGCGAGGGCGACGACCTGCTCGTCGTCACGCCGACCGGCCGCCGGGTGCGGCTCGTCGCGACCGGCGCCGACCAGTTCACGATGATCGAGGGCGGCAGCGTCATGCGGCTGGAGCGCGACGCCGCCGGCCGCGTGGCCGCCCTGCTGCTCGGCCCCGAGCGCTACGCGCGGCAGCCCTAGCCGGCGTCAGGCCTTCGTTACGTCTTCAGCGGCTTCTTCTTCGCGGCCGGGAACAGGACGTTGTTGAGGATCAGCCGGTAGCCGGGCGAGTTCGGGTGCAGCGCGAGGTCCGTCGGCGCGTTGCCGATGGCGTGCTGCGGATCCTCCGGGTCGTGGCCGCCGAGGTACGTCCACGAGCCCTTGCCGTAGTCGCCGTGGACGTACTTCACCCACGCCGCGCCGTCCTCGTGCGCCAGCACCGTGACGCCGGGCTTCAGCGTGCGCCGCGTGAACGACGTGGTGACGCCATAAAAGTCGTCGATCACCCCGCGGTGGTCCTGCACCAGCATGCTCGCGACCGGATCGAACTTGGCCGAGAAGCCGAACAGCTGGAACGTGCCGAGCGGCTGGCGGCGACCGGGGACGTTCACCTGGTGGCCGTCGATGTCGCTGAGCGCGTTCAGGAACGGCGACTCCAGCCGCGCGTCGCGGAACGCGAAGGTGCGCGACCACTGCATGCGCCGGTCGGCGTCCGCGTCCGGCGGCGTGCCGTCGACCTGCGGGCCCGCGAAGTCCACGTCGCGGCCGGCGACCGCGAGGTCGAGCGACTCGGTCGCGCCGCACATCGCGAACAGGAACCCGCCGTTCTCCACATACTGCCGGATCTTCTCGGCCACCGCCTTCTTCAGCGCCGGCATCGAGGCGAGGCCGTACTTGCGCGCCGTCGCCAGCCCGCGCTGCCGCTGCTCGATGAACCACGGCGCGTCGCGGTAGCCCAGGTACAGCTTGTTCTGCTGGCCGGTGAAGTCCTCGTGGAAGAGGTGCACCCACTCGTAGTTCGCCAGCTTCCCGTCGAGCACCTCCTCGTCCCAGATCTTCTCGAACGGGATGTCGGCGTACGTCAGCGCGAGCGTCACCGCGTCGTCCCACGGCTGCGCGGTGGTCGGCGTGTAGATCGCGACCTTCGGCGCCTTCTCCAGCGGCACCGCGTCCATGTTGCCCGCGGCCAGCTCGCGCCGGATGCCGGCGACGGTCGCGTCGTCGATCGGCTCGACGGTCACGCCGGCCAGCGCCGCGCGGCGCCGCAGCTCCTGCAGGTCGGGGAGGAAGTACGCGCCGCCGCGGTAGTTCAGCAGCCACTCGCCCTTCTGGCCGTCCTTCAGCGCGTTGTACACCAGGCCGTAGGCCTTCAGGTGGTTGCGCTGCGCGTCGTCCATGGGGACGAGCAGCATCTGCGCGCCCAGCCGCGCGTGCACGGGCGCGAGCGCCAGCGCGAGCACGAGGGCGAGCCCGCGCAGCAGCGCGCGGGCGGCGGGACGGATCTGCGGCATGCGGTCCAGGGAATGGGAGTCGGCGCGTCTCGGGACGTGACCCACGTCGCCGCTCACGGCGTGCGCGCGCGCTCGAGCTCGCGCCGCGCGATTGGTACCAGCGCGCTCTCCGGATAGTTCACGATCAGGTGCTCCAGGCGCGTGCGCGCGCCCGCGACGTCGCCGCGGCGCAGCAGCTGCCGCGCCCATTCCAGCTCGGCCTCCGACGCCTCCGGCGAGCTGGCGTACGTCGTCGCGATCCGCTCCCACAGGGGCAGCGCGGACGCGGTGTCGCCGCGCGCGGCGTGCACGCGCGCCGCCGCCGCAGTCAGCAGCGACGCCGCCTCGGGCAGCGCCGCCGCGGCCTCCAGGAACTGCGCGGCCGCGCGCACGCTGTCGCCGCGCGCCGCGCTCAGGAACGCCGCGCCCACCGCCGGCGCGCTGTCGGCGCGCGTGCGCGCGACCACCGCGAGCGCCGTCATCGCCAGCTCGGTGCGCGACGTCGACGCGTCCTCGGCCGGACGCTTCAGCAGCGTGCGCGCGCGCTTCAGGTCTCCGGCGTACAGCGCGAGCCAGCCCGCGACCGGCGCGTCGTCGCGCGCGCCGGCGACGGCCAGCGCCGCGCGCGCCCGCGTCACGTCGCCGCCGGCGATCCACGCTTCGGCCCGCGCGTCGGCGATCCGCGCGCGGTCGCCCTCCGACAGCTTCGCCGACGCGGCCTTCGCGGCCTGCTCCGCCTCCGCCGCGCGGTTCAGCGCGCCGAGGGCGCGCACGCGCA